>JBFYZJ010000157.1:0-7861 GCA_041309565.1 Candidatus Krumholzibacteriota bacterium | reverse complement strand
TCGCCCGTTCCCGGCACCACGGCCGGATTGTAGAAGGCGTTCAGGGGATCGGCCGTGTCGGCGGCGCCCGTCCCGCCCATTCCGTACGAGCGCACCGCCGGGCTCAGCACGAGAACGCCCGTTCCGAATGTGCTCTGGGCCGCCGCCGGGCTCAGCGCCGCGCCCACCGCGAGGCAGAGCGCCGAAATCGCGAAGAATACGCGCATCGGTAGATCTCCTTGCCTCGGGGGCATAAAAAAGAGCCCCCCGCTCAACGTTGCTATTCACACAGGGGGCTTCCGCATGGTATTATAACACGAAAGCGGTTCGTTCGGGAGGGGAATTTTGTCCGCGGTATTGAAAAACATATTGATCCTGGCTGTCTTGCTGGGACTCGCCTTTCTCTATTTCCAGGTCGCGCTCGACAACGGCTTCTGGCACAGCGACGACTTCAACTACCTTTACCACAACCTCCACATGACGGAGACGAAGGCCGCTCTCTTCGACAGCGAGAATCCCTACAAGTTCCAGCCGCTCGTCTACGGGATGTCGTACGTCCTCTTCGACCGCTTCGGATTCGCGCCCGGGGGCTATTTTCTCTTCAATGTCCTGCTCCACGGGCTCAACGCGTTTCTCGTGTACCTGCTCGTGCAGACGCTGCTCCGCGACCGGAGCGTCTCGGTGATCTCGGGGCTCCTCTTCGTCCTCACCGTGGGAAACTTCGGCAAATCGGTCATGATCATGTCCGGGATGGAGGATCTCCTCATCACCACGCTCACGCTCCTCACGATGGTGTTCTATCTCCGGAACGAGCTCTACGCCGGCGGGCGGATCCTCTCGCCGTGGTATCTGCTCGCCTTCGTCTTCTTCTTCGGATCGATGTTCACGAGGAGCACGAGCCTCTCGATCCTCGGCGCGTTCCTCGTGTTCAACTATTTCTTCAGGCGGGAGACGCAGCGCCGCGTCATCAGCCCGGCGTTTCTCCTGCTCCTCGCGGTCGCGGCCGCGGCGCTCATTGTGAAGGTGCAGCTGTTTCACTACACGCCCCGGTTCTATTCCGAGCAGCCGGGGCCGTTCATGTACGTCGTGTACGCCGCGAAGAACATCATCAGCTATCTCGTGCGCATGGTTTTCCCGATCCACACCTCGCACCTCGTCGCCGAAGCGGGCCTGCTCGTGCGGCTCGTGTACGATTTCGCCACGGAGATCCGAATCGTCATCGCGCTCTTCGTGCTGTCGTACTCGTTCTTCGGATTCATCTTCGGCAACCACACGATCCGCTTCTTCATCGCGTGGACCTACATCATGATGCTCCCGTTCGCCTTCTTCCAGTTCCCGGCCGACTGGCTCAACATCAGGCACCTCTATCTCGTGTCGATCGGATTCGTGCTCGTCCTCTCGGCGGGGGCGGTCTACTGCTCGCGGCTCATCGCGCACCGGGGGTGGCGGCGGCTCGTTCCCTTCGTCGTGCCGCTCTTCTTCGTGATCGTCGCGCGCTTCATCACCGTGCAGCTCGACAAGAACTACGAGACGAAGGCGGCGAGCCCGGCGCTGGCCTCGCAGCGGGAATCCATCGTGAAGCGGTACCCGTGGGTGACGATCGTGGGGGACGAGCTGAAGTTCGTGCGGGACCTGCCGGACGGCCCGTGACCGGGGGCCCGCTCAGGGCTTGATGCGCAGGCGGAGCGCGCGGTCCTTCTCGAGAATGCCGATCTCCCGCTTCCCCGCCCGAATCCCGAACACCATGCGCTTTCCCGAGAGCTTTCGCGAGAGCACCTTCGCGGTGCGCTCCACGAGCGAGATCGCGCGGCCGTCTTCCGCGGAGACGCGCACCTCCGCCTCGACGAGATCGCGGCCGAGGCGCGACTCGATCGCTTCCAGAATGGCGTCCGTTCCCTCGCCGGTCGCCGCGCTCGCGAGAATCGCCTCGGGGTGCTTCCCGAGGAGGGCGTTCCGGCGCCCCGGATCGTCGACGAGATCGATCTTGTTGAGAACGAGCACGGTCGGCACGTGAGTCCCGGCGTCCCGCGCGAGGCCGTTCGTTTCCTGCGGCGTTCCCTTCGACAGAACCTCCCCGAGCACGCCGTTGACGACGGCGATGTGCTCCTCGCAGCGCTCGATCGAGGCGTCGGCGACATGGAGGAGCAGGTCCGCCTCCCGCACGTCGTAGAGCGTCAGCTTGAAGCTCTCGACGAGGTGGTGCGGGAGCTTGCGGATGAATCCGATCGTGTCGGTGAGGAGGAACGGCTCCCCGTGCGGGGCGGCGACGCGGCGCGTCGTCGAGTCGAGCGTGGAGAAGAGGCGGCTGCTCTCGAGGACGCCGCTCCCCGCGAGCCGGTTGAGGAGCGTGGACTTGCCGGCGTTCGTGTAGCCGACGATCGTGACGGTGAAGATTCCCTCGCGGCGCTTGCGGCGCTCCTCGGCCCCGCGGTGGATCCGCTCGAGCTCGCGCTGGAGGTTCGCCATCCGGTCGCGCGCCCGGCGGCGGTCGACCTCGATCTGCGTCTCGCCGGGGCCCCTCGTCCCGATGCCGCCCGCCTGCCGGCCGAGGTGCTCCCAGAGGCGCCGCAACCGCGGCAGCGCGTAGTTGAGCTGGGCGATCTCCACCTGGATGCGGGCCTGCTTCGTGCGGGCGCGCCGCGCGAAGATGTCGAGGATGAGCTCGGTGCGGTCGATGACGTTGACGTCGAGGATCTTCTCGATGTTGCGCGACTGCGCGGGGCTCAAGTCCTCGTCGAAGATGACGAGATTGGCGCGGCGGTCGTGGATCTCGCGGGCGAGGTCGTCGATCTTGCCCTTGCCGACGAAGGTCGCCCCGTCGATGCGGGTGCGGGACTGGAGCATGTGCCCGACGACGTCGGCGCCCGCGCTCCGCGCGAGGAGCTCGAGCTCGCGCAGATTCTCCATTTCATCCGTGCGCCTCGTGCGGGGGAGCGTGATGCCGACGAGAAACGCCTTCTCGCGGGGGGCTGTGGACGGCGTGACCCGGGTTGACCGCATCTACTTCTCTTCGGGCTCCTCGCCCGTCTCGTCGCCGGCTTCCTCGTCGAGCCCCTCGTCACCTTCGGGCTCCTCCCCTTCGTCCCCTTCCGCCCCTTCCCCTTCCGCGATCTTCTCGCCGGCCATGAGGGCGACGTCGACGACGGCGTCAGCCTCGCCGAGGCTGATGAGCTTTACGCCCTTCGCGGGCCTGCCGAGGATGGAGATGCTGTTCACGGGAGAGCGGATGATGATGCCGTTCCGCGTGATGATCATCACCTCGTCCTCCTCGATCACTTCCTTGACGGCGACGAGATCGCCGTTGCGCGTGTCGGTCGAGATGGCGACGACCCCTTTGCCGCCGCGTTTGATGTTCCGGAAGTCGGCGATCCGCGTGCGCTTGCCGTAGCCGTGCTCGGTGACGGCGAGGAGCTCGGCGCCCCGCTTCACGACGACCATCGCGACCACCTTGTCGTCCTTGTCGAGCTTCACGCCCGTCACGCCCTGCGTCGAGCGCCCCATGTCGCGGACGTCCTTCTCGCTGAACCGGATCGCCTTGCCCTTGCGCTTGGCGAGGATGACGTCGTCGTTCCCCGAGGTGAGCTTCGCCGCGATGAGCTCGTCCCCCTCGCGGAGGATCACGGCGATGATGCCGCCTCGCCGCGGGTTCGCGTACGCGTTGATGTGCGTCTTCTTGATGAACCCGTCCTTCGTGGCGAGCATGAGGTAGGCGTCCTGCTTGAAATCGCTCACCGGCACGAAGGCGGTGATCTTCTCGTCGCGGCCCATCTCGAGGAGGTTCACGATCGCCTTGCCGCGCGCGAGCCGGCCGCCCTGCGGCAGCTCGTGCACCTTCACCCAGAAACAGCGTCCCTTGTCGGTGAAGAAGAGGATGTAGCTGTGCGTCGAGGCGATGAAGAGGTGCTCGATGAAATCTTCGTCCTTCATGCCCATCCCGGAGACGCCCTTCCCGCCGCGCCGCTGGCGCCGGTAGGTGCCCGTCGGGATGCGCTTGATGTAGCCGGTGTGGGTGATCGTGATGATCATGTTCTCTTCGGCGATGAGATCCTCGATCTGGAACTCTCCCTCCTGATCGACGATGTCGGTGCGGCGCTCGTCGCCGAATCGCTCGTTGAGGTCGTCGAGCTCCTCGCGGATGATGCCGAGGAGGCGCGTGCGGCTCTCGAGGATCGATCGGTAGTACTCGATCTTCTTGATGAGCTCGAGATACTCGTCCTCGATCTTCTTCCGCTCGAGGCCGGTGAGGCGCTGGAGCCGGAGGTCGAGGATCGCCTGCGCCTGAATCTCCGAGAGCTTGAACTTCCTGATGAGCCCCTGCCGGGCCTCGTCCGGCGAGGCGCTCTTCTTGATGAGCTGGACGATCTCGTCGATGTGGTCGAGCGCGATCTTGTATCCCTCGAGGATGTGGGCCCGCTCCTCGGCCCGGGCGAGGTCGTACTTCGTGCGCCGCGTGATGACGTCCTCGCGGTGCTCGAGGAAGCGCTCCATGAGCTCCTTGAGGTTCATGACGACGGGGCGCATCTTGTCGAGGGCGAGCATGATGATGCCGAACGTCACCTGGAGCTGCGTGTGGGCGAAGAGCTGGTTGAGGACGACCTTCGGGAACGCGTCCTTCTTGAGCTCGATGGCGATGCGCATCCCTTCCTTGTCCGATTCGTCGCGGATGTCCGAGATGCCCTCGAGCTTTCCCTCGTGCACGAGATGCGCGATCTTCTCGATGATGGCGGCCTTGTTGGTCTGATAGGGGATCTCGCTCACGATGACGCTCATCTTGCCGTTCTGCTGCGTCTCGATCGTCGCGCGGGCGCGCAGAATGATCTTCCCCCTGCCGGTCGCGTAGGCCTCGCGGATGCCCGCCCGCCCGTAGATGATGCCCCCCGTCGGGAAATCGGGGCCCGTGACGATCTTCGCGAGATCCTCGGGGGTCGCGTTCGGGTTGTCGAGCAGCGCCTTGAGCCCGGCGACGATCTCGCTGAAGTTGTGCGGGGGTATGTTCGTCGCCATGCCGACCGCGATGCCCGCCGCTCCGTTGATGAGGAGGTTCGGCACCTTGCCCGGCAGCACGAGCGCCATCTGGCGCGTCTCGTCGTAGTTCGGCCCGAGCTCGACCGTTTCCTTCTCGAGATCGGCGAGGAGCTCCTCGGCGATCTCGGTCATCCGCACCTCGGTGTACCGCTCGGCCGCCGGGGGATCGCCGTCGATCGAGCCGAAGTTCCCCTGCCCGTCGACGAGCGGGTAGCGCATCGAGAAGTCCTGCGCCATGCGGGCGACCGCGTCGTACACGGCGGACGTGCCGTGCGGGTGATAGTTGCCGGTGACGTCTCCGGTGAGCTTCGCCGATTTGCGGTAGGGCTTGTTGTGGGCGATCCCGAGGTCGTTCATCGCGAGCAGGATGCGCCGGTGAACCGGCTTGAGGCCGTCGCGAACGTCGGGGAGCGCACGCGAGACGATGACGCTCATCGAGTAGTCGAGGTAGCTGCTCTGCATCTCGTCTTCTATATAAACCGGGATGATCCGCTGGCGGCTGATGTCCATGCAACGCTCCTATCCTGTCAGATATCCAGATTCCGCACCGAAAGCGCGTTCTCGACGATGAAGTTCTTCCGCGGCTCCACCGCGTCCCCCATGAGGATCGTGAAGATATGGTCCGCCTCCACGGCGTCCTCGAGGGTGACCTTGCGGATCGTCCGACGTTCGGGGTCCATCGTCGTCATCCAGAGCTGGTCGGGATTCATCTCGCCGAGGCCCTTGTACCGCTGCAGGTACACGCCGTGGGCCCCGCCGAGCTCCTTGAGAATCTTGTCCTTTTCCTTGTCGTCGTACGCGTAGCGCTCCTCGCTCCCCTTCTTGAGCCGGTAGAGGGGCGGCTGCGCGATGTATACGTATCCCTGCTTGATGAGCTCCGGCAGGTGCCGGAAGAGCAGGGTGAGAATGAGCGTCCGGATGTGGGCGCCGTCCACGTCGGCGTCGGTCATGATGATGAGCTTGTGGTAGCGCGCCTTCGCGATGTCGAAATCCTCCTCGCCGACGCCCGTGCCGAGCGCCGTGATCACCGTGATGATCTCCTCGTTCGAGAGGATCTTGTCGAGCCGCGCCTTCTCGACGTTGAGGATCTTCCCGCGGAGCGGGAGAATGGCCTGAAAGCGCCGGTCGCGTCCCTGCTTCGCCGAGCCCCCCGCCGAATCCCCCTCGACGAGGTAGAGCTCGGTCTGGGCCGGGTCCTCGAGCGAGCAATCGGCGAGCTTGCCGGGGAGCGTGGTCGATTCGAGGGCGCTCTTGCGCCGCACGAGGTCGCGCGCCTTGCGGGCCGCCTCGCGCGCTCGCGCCGTCTGGAGCGACTTCTCGACGATCTTGTGCGCGATCGGCGGATGCTCCTCGAGGAACTCGGAGAGCCGCTGCCCGACGGCGCTCTCGACGTAGCCCTTGATCTCGCTGTTTCCGAGCTTCCCCTTCGTCTGCCCCTCGAACTGCGGGTCGGGGAGCTTCACGCTGATCACGGCGGCGATCCCCTCGCGGATGTCGTCGCCGGTGAGCTGCATCTTCTCCTTCTTGAACATGGCCTCTTTGGCCGCGTAGTTGTTGAGCGTGCGGGTGAGGGCGGCCTTGAAGCCGATGAGGTGCGTGCCCCCGTCGATCGTGTTGATGTTGTTCGCGAAGGCGAAGATGCTCTCCGCGTAGCCGTCGTTGTACTGGATCGCGCACTCGAGCTCGTAGTCGTCGCGCTTGTCCTCGATGTAGATCGGCGGCGAATGGAGGACGTCCTTGTTCTGGTTGAGGAACTTGACGAACGACACGATGCCCCCGCCGTACTTGAACTCGTGCTTCTTGTTCGTCCGCTGATCCTCGAAATTGATCCCGAGCCCCTTGTTGAGGAACGCGAGCTCCCGGAACCGCTGCGACAGCGTGTCGAAGCTGAACTCCATCGTCGTGAAGATATCCTTGTCGGGATAGAAGGTCACGCGCGTCCCCCGGCGGTCCTTGCCGCTCGTGAGCTCGGCGGTCTTGAGGTCGTACGCCGGCACGCCGCGCTCGTAGCGCTGCGTGTAGGACTTGCCCTCGCGCCAGATCTCGACCTCGAGCCACTCGGACAGCGCGTTCACGACGGACACGCCCACGCCGTGGAGCCCGCCCGACACCTTGTAGCTCTTGTGGTCGAATTTCCCGCCGGCGTGGAGCATCGTGAGCACGACCTCGACGGCGGGACGCTTCTGCGTCGGGTGAATGTCGACGGGGATGCCGCGGCCGTTGTCGATGACCGTGACGGTGCCCTCTTGCTGGATCGAGATGTCGATCTTGTCGCAGTGCCCCGCCATCGCTTCGTCGATCGAGTTGTCCACGACCTCGTAGATCATGTGGTGCAGGCCGTGGATGTCGGTGGAGCCGATGTACATCTCCGGGCGCTTGCGCACGGCTTCGAGCCCCTTGAGAACCTGTATCCCTTTCGCGGTGTAGTCCTGCGTCATCCTTTACCTGTTCTCCCTTTCAATCTCGAGGCGAATGCCCTTGACCGTTACCTTCGGATATTCCTCTTTGATGCGCTCCACGATCTGCTTCTGGCGGAACCAGAGCTCCTGCATCCATACGCTGTTCTCGACTTCTATGAAGAGGATGCCGTCTTTCAGCATCCGCGGGCGGCTCTTCTGCGCGATCACAGCCCCCACCACGCGCTCCCACCCTTTCAAGAGCTTCACCTCTTCGAACCGGTCGTCGAGCCCCATGAGCTGGAGCACGCGGGGGAGGATGTCCCCGACCCTCGCGGACGGTTTCGTATCCACGGTGAAGCGTACCTCCCTGCGGATGTAAAATCTTACGAAGAAACGCCCGAAAAATATACTAAAAATGCACCGGCGCGGGAGCATTTTTTCATGCTCCGCGCGAGCAC
>JBFYZJ010000156.1:0-2930 GCA_041309565.1 Candidatus Krumholzibacteriota bacterium | reverse complement strand
TCAGGAACGCTCCTCTTTCGATCCCCTCTTCATGGAACACGACGACGTGCTCGAGCGACGGCATATCGCCCCGAATCGATTCGATCACCTCGAAGAGCTGCTTGTTCTCGACGAAGACAATCTTGCACGACGAGTCGTTGAGGATGTACTTCGCGGCGGCCGGCGTGAGCGTGTGGTAGAGGGGAACGATCACGGCGCCGAGCTCGAGGGAGGCGAGATCGGCCATGACCCACTCGGGGCCGTGATAGGCGAAGATCGCGACGCGATCCCCCTTCCCCACGCCGAGGCGGCGCAGGGAAACGACGAGGCGGTCGACGGAAGCCGCCAGAGCCTCAAAGCTGATGCTCCGGTATTCGCCGTCCGCCCCCTTGTACCGCAGGGCCGCCTTGTGCGGGTACCGCGCGGCGGCGGCGCGAAACGCCGCGCCGATCGCGTGCGGTGAAGGTGCGCTCATAGATGCCTCGCAAGCCAGAGTCCCAGGTCCCCCAGGACCCGATCATACCCCAAATCGTTGTGCAGTTCATGAAACATTTCGGGATAAATCTCGACGGCCTTGTCCGGGGAAGTCACCCGATCGAAGAACACGCGAATCCCGCCCGGAAGATTCAGACGGTCCGCTTCGCCGTGAATGAAAAGCACGGGGACCTTCAGCTCGGCCGCGCGCGCCTTGACGCGCGCCACGGCGGCAAGGGATTCGATGCCCCACCGGGCGGTGAATCTCCCGTGGACGAGGGGATCCTCGACGTATGCCCGCACGACCTCCGCGTCGCGGGAGAGCGCCGACGCGTCGAGGCCGAGGCGCATCGGAAAACGCGGCCACACGCGCGAGAGGAGACGCGACATGAGGACGAGAACGGGCTTCGCGACGCCGGACGGTTCGATCGGCGCGCCGCTGATGATCGCCCCCCGGACGCCCGTCGAGTCGTGAATCAGATAATCGAGGGCGACGAGGGCTCCCATGCTGTGCCCCATGAGGAACACCGGGAGGCCCGGCTCGCGGCTCTCGATCAGCCGCAGGAAGGCGCTCACGTCCCCGCGGTACTGAACGTAGGAGTCGATATGCCCGCGCCGGCCCGGGGAACGCCCGTGCCCGCGATGATCGAAACCGTAGACGGCGAAGCCGCGCGGCACGAGCGAATCGACCACGTTCTCGTAGCGTCCGCTGTGCTCCCCGTGGCCGTGGACGATCGCGAGAACGGCCCGCGCGTCCCCCTCGGGCCGCCGGCACCGGTAGAAGAGCCCGATGCCGCCGGCTCCCTGAAAAGTTCCTTCGCCTTGCTTCATCTCGACGGCCCCCGTTCTGATGCGGAATCGGAGCTACCTGTTTTGCGAGGGATGTTTCTTGAGCACGCAGAAGACGTTCTTGCAGTCCCCGCAGACGCGAGCGCGAAGATCGATGACGGCGACGACGAGAATCGCGCAGTACACGAGCAGCAGCGGCACGTTCCCCGCGAGCCAGTACAGCGGAAAGAGGGTCGTGACGATGAACGCCGCGGCCATGGCGAAGACGTCCGTCCGCGCGTACGGGCCGATCTCTCTCCTCGGAAAGAAGCGGGTCAGATAGCCCGGCAGCACGTGGCTGCAGACTTTCCGGGCCGTGCACTTGGCGCAGTAGAAGTAGATCACGACGGCGAATGCCGCGACGATCAGGGCAATATCGATCCAGCCCCACGGCGCCGACCGCGACATCACGACCGCCGCGCCGAGCAGCCAGGCCCCCATGACCAGGACCAGAAACGTCACGCCGTGCACTCGGTAGCCCCCGCCGCTCATGCGCCGTATTCTACCACGGACGAGGCCCGGCGCTCACTTCTTCTTTGCCATGTCGAGAAGCCTGCGAGGGATCAGCGCGCGGGAGCCTTCCCCGAGAGGCGCTCGAGGTGCTGTCGAAAGGTCGCACGCCTCGAATCGGCCGATTTCTCGGCGAGACGGCAGGCGGTCCGGCAGTTCTCGAGGGCGAGATCCAGCCGTCCCGCGGCCTCGAGCCCGTCGGCGAGCGAATCGTAGGCGTTCGGGGATTCGGGGAACAGCTTGACGTTGTACTCGAACATCGCGACCGCCTTCTCCGTGTCGTGCCGGCTCAGGAGGGCGTACGCCATGTTGTTGATCCTGTCCTCGTCGGGGCGGCAGGGGAACCCGTACTCCTCCGTCAGGCGTGCGAAGCGGTTCTCGAGATCGGCGACCTCGGGAATGCCGTCCTCGGGAAACGCCCAATCCGCGAAGAGCCATTCGAGGCCGCCGTAGATGGCCCGCATCGGCGTGGATTGGTGGTTGTCCCCGGGAAGGTACTCGAACTTCCACCGCAGATCCGCCGGCGCCTGCCGCCCGAGCACCGCCACGAAGGCCTCGACCGACGCCGGGATGAAGTTGTTCTCGCGGGCGTGCGTCAGGTAGAGGAACTTCATGAGCCGCGCGTCGGGAGTGAACATCCGCTTCGCCCTCGTGACGAGCCGCTCGTCATCCCACTGCAGGCTCGGGCTGACGGCGATATAGGCGTCGAATGATTCGGGCTCCACGAGCAGGGAGTGCATCGCGAACAATCCGCCGAAGGACCATCCGACGATGACGCTGAAGGGCTCGGTCCGGTACCGGCTTTCGATGAAGGGCCGGAGCTCGCCGACGAGGAACCGCCGGAAGGAATCGGCGCCGCCGCATGTCGGATTGTGCTGCCGCTCCTCGGTTATGGCCGTCTCGGGTGTATAATCCCGCGTGCGGTCGACGTTGACGATCGCCACGACGATCGTGCCCGGCGCCCCGCCCGCCGCGGCCAGAAACCTCGTGTCGCTCACCGTCTGCAGGAAGAGCGCGTTTCCGTCGAGCACATAGACCACGGGGCACCGGATACCGCTCCGTTCGTAGTTCGGGGGAGTGGAAACGAGAACGATCCGGTCTTCGTTGAGGATCGCCGAATGAGATCGGAAGAGCACACG
>JBFYZJ010000155.1:0-5240 GCA_041309565.1 Candidatus Krumholzibacteriota bacterium | reverse complement strand
CGTGCTCCTCGGCTCCCGGGTGCCCGGGTGGGACGGGAAATGGGCGGACATTCACAATTCCGCCTCCTCGATCCGCATATTCACCGGCCTGCTGCCGTACGAGCGCGGCGGGGAGCCGATCAACGACTTCCAGCGATTCGAGCTGCTCTCGAGCGGCGTAACGCAGCCGAACACGACCATGGCGAGCGACTACAAGGCGCTCATGAGCGTCGGGCCGTTCTTCCTCGGGCCGGGGCAAACGATCGAGCTGGACTTCGCGTACTCGGCCGGCGCGGGGCTCGACGAGTTTCTCGACAACGCGGCGTTCATGAAGCTCATCTACAACGGCACGTGGGTCGACTATGACAAGGACGCCGGTACGGGCGTCAACGGACGCGAATCGATCTTCATCGGCGACGAAGGCACCGCGAAGAACGGGATGTATCCCGATCCCTGCTGGAGCCCGGACGAGAAGGTCAAGGTCGCGGTCCGCGACACCATCTGGGTCAACGCCGACTGCTTCGAGGAGAAGACGCTCTGGGAATACCCCTACTGTTACAAGGGCTCGATGCTCCTCAGGGATTTCAAGACGGGCATCAACGGCCGGGAGACGCGGATTCCGTGGATCACGAGCACGACGCCGCCGCCCCCCGGCATGCGGGCCGTGGCAGGCGACGGCGTCGTCTGGCTGATCTGGGACAACCTGAGCGAAATCACGCCGGACGCGATCACGCGGAAGCTGGACTTCGAGGGCTACCAGGTATGGCGGGCCGACGAATGGCACCGGCCGCTCGGGAGCACGGTGCTGAGCGGGCCGAGCGACGACCTGTGGCACATGCTCGACACGCGCGACCTCATGAACGCCGTCGGGCCGAATCTCGATCTCAAGCAGCCGTGGATCGACGGCGGATTCCAGTACGAGCCCCTGCAGCGGATGGCCGACCGGGAGCTGCTCATCAGGGCGTTCGAGCAGAATCTCGTGTACGACCCGCTCGGCTCGCCTCCCTGTCCGCCCGGGGTCACCGATGCGGAGTGCGACACGCTGGAAGCGCTCGCACGGTGGAATCTCGGTTACGAAGGCGGACGGCAGTACTATTGCTACATCGATCACGACGTGAAGAACGGGCTTCCGTATTTCTACGCCGTCATCGCGTACGAGCCGCTGTATTCGAACGGAGTGCCGAAGGGCATCGGGCGCGTGGATTCTCCCTACGCGAATTTCGTGTACGTGATGCCGCAGTCGGAGGCGCAGGAGGCCGAGGGCTTCGACGAAACGAACGTCTACGTCGTGCCGAATCCGGTGACGAACGAATCGATGGCGCCGTGGGCGTTCGAGCCGAACAACGCCGATCCCTCGGGAGAGAAGGCCGAATTCCGGAATCTCCCGAAGTGCCCGAGCACCGTTCGCATCTACACCGTTTCGGGGGATCTCGTGCAGACCCTCAATCACGATGGGAGCGCCGGAAACGGGACGCTCGCGTGGAACCTCGTCTCCCGGAACGGGCAGACGGTCACGAGCGGCGTGTATATCTTCAGCGTCGATCCGGAGGACGGGCGGTTTCCCCGGTTCGTCGGGAAGTTCGTGGTGATACGATGACGCGCGCGCGCGGATATCGGGAGATCGCGGCGCTGGCGGGCATGATCGCGCTGGCGCTGCTCTTCGGCTGCGACGAGAGCGTCTTCATCGGCGATCAGGCCGCGAACCGCCCGCCAACGGTGCGGCTCACGGGCGGTCCTCCGAACGGGGACACGACGAGCTACCAGATCAAGTTCAGCTGGATGGGAAACGATATCGACGGCGCCGTGCTTTACTACGAGTACGCGCTGTGCGACGGGAGCCCGGGCGGATTCGATCCAGCCGACACGACGGGGCTCGCCGCGTGGACGAAGATCCGCTGCACGGACAGCGTATTCGCGTTTTCGGCCTCCGAGGCGGGGGAGACGGTGCCGGTCGGGAGCACCAAGTACTCGTCGTTCTGCCGGCGGGTTCACACGTTCTTCGTCAGGGCGGTGGACGACAAGGGAGCGCGATCGGAGCCGGCCTACCGGTCGTTCACGGCGAGCACCCTGTCCCCCTACGCCGTCATCGAGACCCCCCGGAACGCGTTCCCGGGGCGGGAGCAGCAGCTGCCCGCGCTCATCAAGTTCACGTGGAAGGGGGAGGACCCGATCGACGATCCGTGGAACGTGCAGGAACCGGAATCGATCCGCTATTTCCTCGCACCCTACACCTCGAGCTTCATCGACAACATGAACAGCCATCCGGAGGATTTCGAGGAGCGCTGGTGTCCCTGGATCCCGTATCACGCCCCGGGGGATTCCGGAACCTCGACGGTCATCGGCGACGACGAGTTGATCGCGAGGGGATTCGGATACGCGTTCGCCGTGCAGGCGAAGGACGAGGCGTCCGCGGTGACATCCGTGTTCAATGCGAGCCAGAACGTGCGGATCTTCCGGGTCTTCGCGCCTCCGGGGCCACTGCTCAGGGTCAAGGAGCAGAACCTCGGCGTGTTCATGTTCATCGGGGGCAGCAACAGGATCGAGACCTGCCGTATTCCCGGAGGCTTCACGCTCGATTTCAGCTGGTCCGCGGACGCCTCGAGCTACGGGGCCGTCGTGAGCTCGTACCGGTACGGGTGGGATATCTCGGATCTCAACGATCCGAACGAGTGGGACGTGTTCCCGTCGCCGCTCGTCAAGCAGGCCCCGCTTATATCGTTCCGCACGGGGGTCCACACGCTCTATATCGAGGCGACGGACAACATGGACATGACGACGCTCGCGCAGTTCGAGGTTACGATCTTCCCGATGAAGATGACGAAGAACCTCCTCTGGGTCGACGATTTCTATTCGACCGACTTCGCGCAGCTCACGTATGCCTTCCCGACCGAAACGGAGCACGACCAGTTCTGGGTCAGGGTCTGCAACCGGGCGATTGGGTTCGACCAGAACGCCGATATCTACGACACGGCGGACATGAGCTTCCGCAAACCGGACATCGAGGAGCTCTGGAAATACAAGAACATCATCTGGAGCTACTCCTCGAGCGACGACGTCATGACGTGGGACGACATGGTGCGGTTCACGCCGGAATCGCAGATCACCCAGTCGACGAAGTCGCAATTCAACTACCTCGCCTACTACGCGGCGGCGGGGGGACACCTCTGGACGGAGGGCAAGTCCGATTCGCGCGGCGGCTTCGGCGCGGTGCTCTCCATCACGAACCAATCGTTCCCGCGGAATCTGCGGTGCGAGATCGCGGGGACGAGCACGGGGTGCGCCGGTGACACGAGCGGCGTCAACAGCATCGCATACAAGACGTTTTGCATCACGGTGCTGGACAAAGTCAGGCCGGCGCCGCGCACCGATCCGCGGATGCCCGATCGCCGGCTCGATTACGACGCCATGGCGTACGGATTCAAGGACGTGCGCGAGCCGCTCACCGCCGGGAATCCCAAGCTCCCGACCCGGCTCAATCTCTGGAGCCAGGTCACGAAGCCGGGGATGTTCTTCGATCCGCAGGTGCAAGGCTTCACCTACGCCGAGGTGTACAATCCGACGTACTGGATGCGGATAATCGGCGCCTCGCGGCAGGAATGCTTCATCCCGATGTACCGGATGCGGGCGCGAAGCACGGTCTCGGTCGTGAACGGCGACGTCGTGGCCTTCTGGACGACGAAATACGCGACCATCGTCGCCGACGCCGAAGGGGCCGT
Organism: Candidatus Krumholzibacteriota bacterium; assembly: GCA_041309565.1. Taxonomy (GTDB): domain Bacteria; phylum Krumholzibacteriota; class Krumholzibacteriia; order Krumholzibacteriales; family Krumholzibacteriaceae; genus SSS58A. The sequence goes on along the minus strand of JBFYZJ010000155.1, from coordinate 1,545 downwards.
CGACGCGCCGAGCGTCCACTTCGGGCTCCCGCTCTGGTTCTTCAACCGCGCGCAGGTCGACTCGATCGCCGACGCGGTCTTCGAAACGTGGGGAATCAACAAGTACTGACGCAAGGCGCGGACACTCACGCTCCTGGCCCAGTCGCAAAGCCTCCAATGGGCCCGTCGCGTGAGTGCCCGCGCCCTCGTACGCCCTGCAGGGCCCCCCGGCGCCACCCGCTAACAGTGGCTATCGCGGCATCGGGGTATGGGCTGACGGGATTTCGCCTCGGCAATTCGTGGGCATGCATGTTTAATATAATAGGCGCTTCGGCACCCCTCCGTAAACGGCACATTGCGCCGTAGCCAAATGTTTACGCATGCGTTGGCATGGCGTTGTTGCTCCCGAGCATTCGGAAGAGATGACAGAAATATAGGTTGACGAATGCTCCGCGCGGCACTTGCTATTAAGCAATCACCAGAAATAAATATGAGATTCGGGCGTGACTTCCGGCGTGGCGTTGCGTGCTTCCGGCGGAATGAGGCGAGCCCGAGAAGAACCGGTTTGATATGGTGCCGGGAAAGGAGGGCCGAGAGGATCCGGATAGCCATTTTAGGAATCGAAGTCGAATCCTATGCAGAAAGTGCAGTAGAAACCCTTGGTGCACAAAGGAGAAATGCAATGAGGAAAATAGCGCTGCTCGCGGGTCTGGCGTTCCTCATGATTTCGTCTTCGGCAATCGTATGTGCAACATGCTGCGAGAAAACGTGGTGGATCAAACAAAGCGAATGTCTTAGTTGCGAGTTTTGTGTTTATGTGGCCACCACCTGCAACGGTGATCCGTGCATCCGGCTTGATGCGGAAGATAGGGCGGAGTTCTTCGCGGGCTCCAGCCACGGAATATATTATGATGGCGACGAAAGATATTCGTATGCTACTGGATTAGACGACGCACACCTCGAAAGTGCCATGGCCGGGTGCGCCGGGAGTTGCCTCTACTGGCGGTAGCGGGAAAGAAGACAGCCGAGGGCGAGTGGCCGTTGAGACAACTCGGGTAGAATCTAAAGGACTGATATGACGGCATTAATTGACGAACGTTAGGTTGTCCTTGTAGTAATCGTCGCTCAATCCGTCGAGATATACGCGAAGCGCGCCTTCGCGAGAGAGCGAGTCGGGATCGGCGGCGCAGATGCTAGATGCCCACAGGAAGGCAGTCACAATGAGAAGAAAGCTCGATCTGCCGATCAAAGACACATTCATATAGGGTTTACGCCGGTTGTTTGGTTACGGCAGCACGGTAGCATAATAGCGCCACGCGTGCAAGAGTCGACAGTCCACCTATGGGCGTTCACGAAATAAGAGTCTTGATGGACCATCATGCGCATTGTCGTCGATTGCGGCAGCGAGGACCGAGGCGTCTTCGACGAGACCTGCGGCAAGCCGTGTTCCTGCTCTCGAGCCCCGGCAAAGTGCTGGAGAGCCGGGGAGACGGAATAATGCATCAGCGCCGCATCCCTGATGGCCCGTTTCTGGGCACGCGCGAGGCATAAGCGGCGGGGTCCTGC
>JBFYZJ010000154.1:0-3425 GCA_041309565.1 Candidatus Krumholzibacteriota bacterium | reverse complement strand
CGACATCATCTTTTGCGGCAAGCAGGCGATCGACGACGACATGGGACAGGTGCAATCGATACTCGCCGAAATGCTCGATATCCCGCAGGTGAACGTGGCGACCGCGTTCGAGATAGCCGCCGACGCGAAGCGCGCGACGGTGCGGCGCCGCGTCGAGGGCGGGGACGAAAAAGTGGAGACGAGCCTCCCGGCGATCGTATCGTGCGAGAAAGGGCTCAACGATCCGCGGTACGCGTCGCTTCCGGGCCTCATGAAGGCGAAGAAGAAGGAAATCAGGAAGAAGACGCTGGCGGATCTCGGATTCGGTCAGGCTCCCGGCGACGCGCGGAGCACGATCCTGCGCTGGCTGCCCCCGCCCAAGAGCTCGGGGTGCACGATGGTCAAGGCCGAGGAGACGCGGGACGCGGTGAAGGAGCTCGTGCGGATGCTCCGCGAAGAGGCGAAGGTCGTTTAGGCGCTGCTCGACAGGGAGGATTTCCATAATGGCGAACGATATTCTGGTATTCGGCGAGGTCCGCGGGGGCGGCATCAAGAAAATAACGAAGGAGCTCGTCGGCGCGGCGCGGCGCGTGACGGCCGGCGCGGGCGGGGCGATCGATATGGCGCTCATCGGATCGGGGGCGCGCGCGGCGGCGGAGACGCTGACGGGATTCGGGTTGCGGAAGATCGTCGTCGCGGAGGACGATGCGCTCGCGCGCTATTCGACCGAAGGGTACGCGGCGGTGCTCTCCGACATCGCGAAGCGCGGAGCATACTCGTACGTGTTCCTCGGCGCCACGGCCATGGGGAGGGATCTCGGTCCCCGCGTCGCGGCGAAGGCGGACGGCGTGATGTTCAGCGACTGCGTCGACGTGCGCATGGAAGGGAGCCAGCTCGTCGCCCGGAGGCCCGTGTACTCGGGCAGGGCATACATCGAGATCGTCAGGGCGGGAGAGCGGCAGAACTTCATTTCGATCCGGCCGAACAACGTCCCGCCGGCCGAACCGGCCGGGGGCGCCACGCCGATCGAGACGCACGCCTCGAACGTCGCGCGGGACGCGATCCGTGCCATCGTCACCGAGATCTTCCCCCTCGAGGGGGGGCGTCCCGATCTCACCGAGGCGGACGTCATCGTAACGGGCGGGCGCGCCTTGAAGGAAAAGGCGAATTTCAAGATACTCGAGGATCTCGCCGATCTCCTCGGCGGCGCGGTCGGCGCTTCGCGCGCCGCTGTCGACGCGGGGTTCGCGCCGGTCGCGATCCAGGTGGGGCAGACGGGAAAGATCGTGAATCCGAAGCTCTACATCGCGTGCGGGATCTCGGGGGCGATCCAGCACCTCGCCGGCATGCGCACCTCGAAGGTCATCGTCGCGATCAACAAGGATCCGAACGCGCCGATTTTCGAGCGTGCCACCTATGGAATCGTCGGCGACCTCTTCGAGGTCGTGCCGATGCTGACCGAGGAGTTGAAGAAGGTTCTATGACAATGCAGGGGGTCGTGTTCCTCGTTCTGTTCGCCGCCGTGCTCGTCGTGTTCGGTCTCATCGTCCGGCTGCTCTACCGGATCCTCCGGGCCGGAAAGCCCGAGAACCGGTTCGACCGCCGGGGTGACCGGATCATGGCGGTGCTCGTCTACGTCGCCGCCCAGGCGCGGGTGCTCGCGAAGCCGGCGGGGTTGGGGCATTTCGTCATTTTCTGGGGATTCATCTTCATCACGATCGGAACGCTCGATCACATGCTCGGCCAGGTCATTCCCGGATTCGGGCTCGAGCGGATCGTGGGCCGGAGCGCCGGCTCGGCGCTCATCCTCCTCCAGGACGTGTTCGGAATCCTCGTCATGGTCGCGCTGGCCGTCGCCGCCGTGCGGCGATTCATTCTGAAGCCCGCGCGCCTCGAGATCGACGACGCGTCCGCGCCGCCGCAGGCCGCCCTCATCCTCACGCTCATTTTCGTGCTTATCCTGTTCATGTACGGGATGAAGGGGACGGAGATCCTCGAGGGATCGGCGGGGCTCACGAAGACGAACGCCCCCGTATCGTCCGCCGTCGCCGTGATGATGCGCGGATGGGGCATGAATCTGCCGGTCGCCTACGACGTGTTCTCGTGGGGGCACAACCTCGTCATCTTCTTCTTCCTGCTCTTCATCCCGTTCTCGAAACACATCCATATTCTCGGCGCCATTCCGAACGTGTTGTTCAAGAATCTCGGCCGTCAGGGCAGCCTGAGCCGGATGAACTTCGAGGACGAATCGGCGGAGAAATTCGGCGTTTCGGAGCTCAGGGATTACACGTGGAAACAGCTCATGGATCTGTACGCGTGCACCGAGTGCGGGAGGTGCCAGGTCGCCTGCCCCGCCCACACGACGCAGAAACCGCTGAGCCCCTTCCGCGTCATTCACCGCCTGCGCGCTCAGCTCATGCGGGACAAGGGGAGTCTCTTCGCGAAGGGCGCCGACGTCCTGAAGCCTTCGCCGGTGATTCCGGAAACCGTCTCGGAGGACGAAATCTGGGCGTGCACGACCTGCGGGGCGTGCATGCAGGAATGCCCGACCTTCATCGAGCACGTGCAGAAGCTCGTCGACCTCCGCCGGTTCCTCGTTCTCACCGAGAGCCGTTTCCCCGCCGAAGCGCAACCGGTGTTCAAGAACATGGAGGTCAACTACAATCCGTGGGCGATCGGGTATTCGTCGCGCGCCGACTGGGCGGCGGATCTCAACGTGCCGCTCGCGTCCCAGAAGCAGAGTTTCGACGTGCTCTTCTGGGTCGGCTGCTCCGGATCGTTCGATCAGCGGTCGCAGAAAGTGTCGCGCGCGGTGGTGCGGCTCCTGCAGCTCGCGGGGGTCGATTTCGCCATCCTCGGCACGGAGGAGATGTGCTACGGGGAAACGGCGCGCAGGATGGGGAACGAGTATCTCGCCCAGACCCTGATCCAGGCGAACATCGAAACGCTCAAGAAGTACAAGTTCAACCGGATCGTCACCGCCTGCCCCCATGGGCTCAACACGTTCCTCGCCGAGTATCCGCAGTTCGGGCTCAGCATGCCCGTCATGCACCACTCCGAATTTCTGCTCGGGCTCGTCTCGGCGGGAACGCTGAAGCCGCGGCGAAACGAGGCGCTCCGCGGCGCCTACCACGATTCATGCTACCTCGGCCGGTACAACGGCGTTCTGCGGGAGCCGCGTTCGCTGCTCTCGCGGGCCGTGAAGCGCGTCGTCGAGTTCAAGCGGCGAGGCGCCTCGAGCTTCTGCTGCGGTGCGGGGGGCGGGAGAATGTGGATGGAGGAGACGATCGGCGCGCGGATCAACGAGGACCGCGCACGGGAGCTCCTCGGCCTCGGCGTCGACCATGTCTTCACGGCCTGCCCGTTCTGTCTGACGATGTTCGAGGATGCGCTCAAAACGCTCGGCCGGGAGGACGTCAAGGCGAATGATGTCGCCGAGGTCCTGC
>JBFYZJ010000153.1:0-4952 GCA_041309565.1 Candidatus Krumholzibacteriota bacterium | reverse complement strand
TCTATCCGTCCCCCGAGGAATCGAAGAAGCTCTTCCCGCCCATTTCCCCCATCCCCGATGACGGGAAGGCGGGCCTTCCCATCATCAGGGCTGTCGGCACCGAGACGTTCCCTCTCGTCTGGGATTGGCGCGAGATGAACGGCGTCACGCCGGTCAAGCACCAGTTCCGGCCCTACGACTGCGACGCCTGTTACGAATACTGCGGATCCTGTTATGCGTTCGCCGCCTGCGCCCAGCTCGAATCATTCATCAAGATTTACGACGGCCGCGAGGAGAATCTCTCGGAGCAGCAGATTCTCTCCTGCCGCAGGGAGCTGAACCCGCCGACCGGCCCCGGCGGCTGCTTCGGCGGGGACGCCACGCTCGCCTACAATACCTTTCTCGATCCGGGCGCCGTCGCCGAAACATGCATGGTGTACGCGGCGAGCCACGAGATCCCGTGCGGAGAACGCGGGTGCTCGATTCACGGGCGCATCTCGGGGTATTCGATCGTCGCAAACGACGCGAGCTCGCTCAAGCTCGCGCTCATGTCCGGCCCCGTGTGGATCGACATGTACTCGTGCGACGACTTCAAATATTTGTACACGGGCGGATCCTATACGTATCCGCCGGGCGTCGCGAGGGCTCCGAACCATGCGATGCTTTGCGTCGGTTGGAACGACACGTTGACCGTGTGCGACAGCACGGGGTGTGAGAGGATCGGGAGCTGGATCGTCAAGAACAGCTGGGGCACGGCGTGGGGATACGGCGGCTACGGCTACATTCAATACGGCACGCCGTCGTTCGCCGAGGACGCATGCCAGATCCATTACACGCCCGGGGGCGTCACCAGGCTTTATCTGCGCGAACCGAACGGCGCGCAGGTGTGGGCCGCCGGCTCGAGCCACAAGATCCTGTGGCACGCGGCCGGCATCGAAGCGGCCAGCTTAGAGCTCGGTTACATCCGAGGGGGACAGCATATCCTCATCGACGGCCAAATCGATCCATCGGCGGGTGAATACATCTGGACGCCGGGCGAGGAGGCGATCGGGGAATGCGTCGTTACCGTCGCCGCCCGCGGTCCGGCGGGCGAGCTCTTGGGGAGCGACTCGAGCGACGCACCGTTGTCCGTCATCGCGGCGAGGGTCGGCTGGGCCCCGGATGGCGTCGCCGTGTGTGGAGGCGACTTCGCGCAGCGCGATCCCGAAATCGTATCCGACCATCTCGGCGGCGCGATCGTCGTGTGGCGCGACGAGCGGAACGGCAATCCGGATATCTACGCGCAGCGGCTCGACGGCGCCGGGAACGCGCTCTGGCCCGCGTGCGGAGTGTGCGTCAGCGCATCGACGGCGTACCGGTCCGGCGTCCGCGCCGTTTCAGACGGATCCGGCGGCGTTTTCGTCGTATGGCAACAGACGCCGATCGGTCCAAGCAACGAGCCGATGAGCAAGTACGTCCACGCACAGCACGTCGACCCGAGCGGAAATCTTCTTTCGCGGTCCGTCGTGATAGGCGAGCTGCCGGGGTCGCAGCAGAGGCCGCAGATCGTCTCCGACGGCGCGGGCGGCGCCTACATCGTCTGGGAAGACCTGCGCGTCGGCGAAGCCGATATCTACATTCAGCGGATCAATCAATGGGGCGGGAGCGTTTGGGAAACGGATATCCCGCTATGCACCGCGGCGGACGCCCAGTCGCGGCCGCAACTCGTGGGGGATGGCTCCGGAGGCGCGGTCGTCGCTTGGAACGACAAGAGATCAGACGGCGAATACATCTATGCGCAGCGAATTTCGCCCGCCGGGAACATTGCGTGGCCGCAGAACGGGGTCCCCGTTTGCCCGTCTCCAGGAATGCTCTCCTCTTTCGCTCTCGTCGATGACCGGCGGGGCGGCGCGATCGCCGCCTGGCTCGACAGGCGGAGCGGCACGCTCGGAATCCGCGCCCAGCGGATTCTATCGGACGGACGCGCCGCGTGGGATCCGAGTGGCGTGGCAATCTGCTCCGCGGCGCTCGAGCCGGGCAATCTTGCCATCGCGCCCGACGGCTTCGGCGGCGTCATCGCGGCATGGGACGACATGCGCGGCGAGTGGATCGGACAGGTTTATCCTCCCGTGAGGCACATCGAGAACGTCGAGTACCAGCGGGACATATACGCGCAGCGAGTCGCCGCCGGCGGGGACGTCGCGTGGGCCCCGGGCGGCGTGCCCATCGCCGCGCTCCCGAAAAATCAAGAGACGCCGCGCATCACGTTCGACGGCGCGGGCGGCGCCGTCGTCTCGTGGTCCGACAAACGGGACAGCAGATGGTTGCACGTCGGCGATCTCGACATTCCGGAAGACGAGAACAACTACGATATCTTCGCGCAGAGAATCGACACCGCCGGAACCGTCCTATGGCGCGAAAACGGCGAGCCGCTGTGCGCCGAGCCCGGCGCCCAGCTCGAAGCGGCGCTGACCGCCGAGCACGGCACCGCCGTATTCGTCGCATGGGAGGAACCGCGCGACGGGGGGCCGCGCGTGCTCCTCCAGAAGATCGCCGGGAGCTACTCGGCCCGCCGCTGCGCGATCTCCGCGGCGCTCCTGCGGAACGGAGCGTCGTACGGCGTGGCGGGCGCCGTGCTCTCGAGCTGCCCGCGCGGCGACCATCGCGACACGCTGAGCATCGCTCTGGACTTCCTCGATTCCGACATGGCGGACATCTCATCGATCTCCCCCGCGGACATCGAGCTCATCGCGGAGGGCCAGGGGATCTCCTTCCACGACCACTCGGCCGCGGGAACGCCGGGGACGCCGGAGAACGGCTACGTCGTGACCATCCGCCGGCATCGTGCGGCCGGCTGCGGAGCGTGCCCCGGGGGGGCGTGCCCGCGCGGAAGCGATCCTCCCCAGCGACTGACCGTGCGCTATGCGGGCGCCGCGATCGGATCGATCGACGGCCTGAGGATCAGAAGCGTCGACGCGCGGGGGGACGGCGTCGTGAGCGCCCTCACGAACGACGGGATAGCCCCCGCCTTCGGGCGACACTCGACCGACTTCGAGTACCGACGCTGTTACGACTTCGACGACAGCGGGGCGATCGACCACAGCGATCTCTCGGCGGTCGCCGCGCACTACGGTCACGGGGCGGCTGCCTCCGCCCCGGCCCCGGCGCCCCGGTCCGCGCTCGGCGGCGTCGGATTGAGACTCATCTCGAGGCGCTTGGAAGAGGACGGGGCAGGCGGAAAGCTCGCCGTCACCGTCGTGCTCGAGAACGCCCAGGGGCTCTCGTCGCTGATTCTCGCCCTCGACGGGGGCTCGCCGCGCCTCTTGTATCGTCGGTGGATTCCGGCCGCCGACCTGCAGATGCGGTTCCCGTGCGCGACGGCGGTTCGGGATGGGCGCCCGCTCTTCTGCGTCGCGGGCTACGGACTGCGCTCGATCGAGGATCCTTCATTCGAGATCGGCACCTTCGAATTCGACGTCACATCGAACGACTCGATCGGCGGCGACATCACTCCGAGCCTGGATCTCGCCGTCGTCTTCTGCGATTTCGTCGACGAGCGCGGCGCCGTCGGATCGGTCGTCGAGGCGGCGTACGAAAACGCGCCCCCCGTCATCGGCAACCATCTCGCGGCCTGCTATCCGAATCCGTTCAATCCGAGGACGACGATCAGGTATTCGATCATGGAAAGCGGCCCCGTTTCGCTGCGGGTCTACACCGTGACCGGCGCGCTCGTGAAGACGCTCGTGGACGCCCCGCGGACACCGCGCGTTTCGGGCTATTCGGTCGAATGGGATGGGCGCAACAACGCCGGGATTCCCGTCGCCAGCGGGGTGTATCTCTATCGCCTGACGGCACGGAAATATTCCGAAACGAGGAAGATGGTGCTCCTGAAATAGGCGGGCCGCGGGCGGCTTTCGCACCGCCCCCTCTCAGCGGGCGCCGGACGCCATCAGCGCTTCGGAGAGGCTCTCGATCCCGCGGGCGACCTCGCTCGAGAGGCCCTCTCCGAGCTTCATGCTCTTCGGCTGCACGCCGGCGAGGATCGCCTCCCCCTTCCAGCGCTCCGTGAGATAGTGGATGAGGAAGTGAAGCGAGAGCCGGTGCGTGTTGCTCGCCGAGAGCATGAGATCCTCGAAGGGGATGAGGCGCCACTCGCCGGCCGCGCCCCCGAAATCCACCGCGTCGACGAAGACGACGGCCTCGAGCGATTGCTTCGCGACCCAGCCGCCGTAGTTCTCGGGCACCTCGCAGGCGTCGACGAGCGGAAAAGCCGCGCCGCGATCGGAGAGGAGCGCGACGAGCGCGGGGCCCGCTCCGTCGTCCCCCTTGAGAACGTTCCCGACGCCGACGACGCCGAAGCGCTTGCCTGCGAGGCGCGCCTCGAGACTTCGCGCGGGATCCTGTTTTCCGTCAGTCATAGCGGCACCCATGAAAAGGGCCCCTGATCGGGGCCCCGGTAGTCGGACGCTGCGCGGCGCGACCGCTCAGCTCTCCCCCCATTCGTCGGAGAGAATGTACGCGGCGCGGCAGTTCGGGCAGAGCACCCGCATGAAGTCCCCGCGGTCGAACGGCCGCTCCGGGCTCCGGGGGGCCGGATCCTTCACGAGGTTCAGTGCCTTGTGCCGGGCGACCATGAACGTCTGGTTCGCGTAGGCGAGCTCGCCGAGCTTGTCGGTGCACCAGCGGACGTGATCGATCGTCGTCACGGGTTCGCCGCAGTGCTCGCAGAAGATGAGCTCCTTGTCGTGCGTGTCGACGAAATCCGCCGTATCGGTCGTCGATTTGTCGAAATCCTTGTCGAGAACGATCCCCTTCTTCGTGATGCAGTAGACGAAGCATTGGCTGCACATGATGCAGTTGCCCCAGTTCCGCTCGATGCGGCGGACCATCCGCTTCTTGTCCTCGCGGTACTCGTCCACGATCGTGATGGCGCCGGCCGGGCACACCTGGCCGCACGCGCCGCAGCCGACGCACTCCTCGGGGACGTAGGTCGG
>JBFYZJ010000152.1:0-9054 GCA_041309565.1 Candidatus Krumholzibacteriota bacterium | reverse complement strand
TCGACTTCATCGGCGGCATCGGAATCCTGCGGCACAAGAACTGGGCCCGGTACCTCGTCATGGTGCACTCCGTGCTCGATCTGTTCAACATCCCCATCGGCACGGCGCTCGGCATCTACTGCATCTGGGCGCTCGCACACGACGAGACCGCGCGGATGTTCCAGAAACCCGCCGGAGAATAGGAGCGAATGCGCCGCCTTTCCCTTGTCTCCGCGGCAGCGCTCGTCTGGTGCGCGATCACCCTCGCGATGATCGCGCACGCTCTCGGTGTGTATCGCGCCGGCGGCGTCGAAGGGCTCAAGGCGGTCATTCAGCAGGGGCCGCTCTCCGACCTTGCGATCACGTTTTTCTCGGCCGCGCTCGCGTGGCTCCTTGCGGGCGTTTTTCTCATTCTCCTCGCGCGCGGGCGTATCAATAAGGGAAATGCCGTCACCGCCGCGTGCTTCTTCATGGTTGCGCTCCTCTACGTGAACTTTCTGCGCGAGCGCGCCGTATACGGCGACATCCTCGACTACTTCAGGGCGGCGGAGAACCTCTATCGGGGGGAGCCGCTCCACGCGCGCTACATCTACCCGCCCCTCTGGGCGACGCTGCTGAAGCCGCTCGTCCCGCTCGGGTGGCGGGCGATCTTGGACATCTGCTGGATTCTGAACGCGCTCTCGCTCTTCGCGTTCTTCTTCCTGCTGCGAGCGGCGCTGATGCGCTACGGCTTCGGGGCGCGCCTCGCCGCGATAGTCACGGCCGTCTTCATGCTCGTCAACGCGCCGGTCATCCGGACGCTCTGCTACGTGCAGGTCAATTTCCACGTGATGAATTTGATTCTCGCGGCACTCCTCCTCTATCCGCGCTCGATCGCGCTCTCGGCGCTCGCGATGGCGCTCGCCGTTCATCTCAAGGCGTCTCCCGCCGTGCTCGCGCTCGCGTTTCTGATCCGGCGCGACTGGAAATGGCTCGCGTGGTTCGCGGGCGCCACGATCGGCGTCGGGGTCCTGACGGTCGTCGCCTCCGGCCTTTCCCCGTACCGCGATTTTCTCGCGAACGCGGGAGCGCTGTACGGTCGCGGCGATCCGAGCTTCCGGGAGAACTCGATCGATTCGTTCGCAACGGCGCTCTTCGCGTCGCTCGGCGCCGGGCCGGGATTCGTGCAATACCTCGCGGCGCCGATGAAGGTCCTCGTCGCCTTCGCGTCGGTCGCCGTCGTCTCGAGGAGCGTGCGGCGCGGGACGTTTTGCGAAAAGGCGGGGAAGAACGGAATCGTACTCGACGCCGTACCCGCGCTTCTGCCGCTCATGATGCTCCTCTCGCCGCTCATGTGGGAGCATCACGGCGTATTCCTCGCGCTCCCGTTCCTCGTGATGCTGAAGAAGCTCTCGTCGGCTGGAGAATGGGCGGTCTTCGGCGCGGCGTATTTCCTCGCCTTCCTCGTGCCCACGTTCGATTTCTTCCCGTGGTCGTACGGGCGCCTCGCAGCGATCCTCGCGTGGCTCTGGCTCGCATGGCGCGTGTCGGGCCGGGCGGGGGCGTCGGCCGCGTTCGAACGCTCGAACGCGGCGCTGGAGCGTGCGTCGTCATGAGCTCGACTGAAATCCCGACAGGAGGAGCGCGGACCCGCTGGGCGGCGATCGCAATCATCCTCTCCGTCTCGGCCGTCCTCGCGTACATCTATTTCAGAACGGTGGGAAGCCCGTATGCGTTGGAACGCATCGAGCTCCACGAGCGGATCATGCACGGCGCGGCAGAGTCGCCGTATCGGTACCGCGTGCTCGTGCCGCTCGTCGTGGACGGCCTCGCCCGCGCCTTGAGCGCGGCGCTCCCCGGCGGCAAGGCGTTCATGCTCGCCTACGCGATCCTCGATCTCGCGGCGATTCTGCTCCTCCTCGGCGTTCTCTACCGCTATCTCAGGGCGTGGTTCACGGGCGATCAGGCGCTCATCGGCGTGCTGTTCGCGGCCGCGACGATGCCGATGGCGCTCAGGGATCATTACTACCAGCCGTGGAGCGTCCTCGAGGCGGGGCTCTTCGCGGCGGGACTGCTCTGCGTCCGCGACCGGCGACACATCATGCTCGCGCTGATCGTGGCGCTCGCGTCGTTCAACCGGGAGACGGCCGTCTTTCTTCCGCTCGCCTTTCTCGTCGGGAACGCCGGCCGGAGCGGGGAGGACGATGCTGGCGGTCTCTCCGGGCGGAAGTCGGCGCTGCTCTTCGTGTGCTATGCGGTTCTGTGGGCGGTCATTTTCTTCGGTCTCAGGCTGTCTCTGGGAGCGGGGCCGCGCGTCGTGTCGATCGGCGAGCTGCTCGCGAGGAACACGATCAGGCCGGCGATCTTCAGGACGACTGTGCACGTCGCGCTCGTCTTCGGCGCGTTCTGGTTGTTCGCGATTCTCGGATTCCGCCGCGCGCCGGCGTTCGTGAAGCGGACCGTTCTCCTCGCGCCCGCGTATCTCGTCGCCATCGCTCTCTGGGGCGTCTGGTACGAGGTGCGGCTCCTCATGCCGCTCTACGCGATCGTCGTGCCGTTGGGGCTCTCGTTCCTGTATCCCGGGAGCGGCGAATCCCCCCGCGGCGATCCTTCGCTGCCCGCGTGAACCCTCGCGGCCCCGCGTGAACCCTCGCGGCCCCGCGTGAACCCCCCATAGCCCTGCGTGATCCGTGAATTTGCGGCTTGCGTGCGCGGCGAATGTGCCGCACAATGATCCCCGATCATCTTCTCTCCGCGTGGACGCGGATCTCTCGTACGAAAGGAGGCCGCTCATGACGGCGAACATCGGAACGGTCGATCGGGCGATCAGATTTCTCGTGGCGTTCGTCATTCTCATTCTCGTGGTCACCGGAACGGTGCGGGGCACCCTCGCCATCGTACTCGGCATCATCGGCGGCGCGATCCTCATCACGGCCTTTGTCAGGTATTGCGCGCTCTATACGCTTCTGAAGACCTCGACGATAAAGAAAGCGAAGTAAACGAATCGGGCGAAAGCCGATTCTCGACTGGTCGATCATGCCCATCAAGCTGGTTGCCGCGGCTATCATTATCTCCAACGGCCGGGTGCTCCTCGCGCGCCGCAGGCAGGGGGACAGCCATCAGGGCTTCTGGGAGTTCCCCGGGGGGGCGGTCGAGCCGGGGGAGACGATCGAGGAGTGCCTCGCCCGCGAGCTGAAGGAAGAGCTTGGCGTCGAGGCGCGAGTCGCCGAGGAGATCGCGCGGAACGAGCACCGCTCGGCGCGCGGCGGCATGGACCTCGTGGCGCTGCGCGCGCACGTCGCGACGGAGGAGTTCGTGCTCACGGCGCACGACGCGGTCGAATGGGTACGTCCGGGCGATATCGAGCGCTACCGGCTCGCCCCGGCGGACCTTCCGATCGCGGCGGCGCTCCGCGAAAGGACGGATCTGTTTCAGCCATGAAGACGGTTATTCTCAAACGCGGCCGCGAAAAATCGCTGCTCCGCAGGCATCCGTGGATATTCTCGGGCGCCATCGCGCGGGTCGAGGAAAATCCGCGCGCGGGGGAGACTGTCGATGTTATCACCGCCGACGGCGCCCTGATCGCCCGCGGCGCCTATTCCCCCCATTCCCAGATGACCGTGCGTGTGTGGACGTTCGATCCGCAGGAGGAGATCACGCCCGAGTTCTTCGCCGGGCGCATCGCGCGGGCCGCCGAGGCGCGCCGGGCGCTCATGGCGATCGACGGGCCGCCGGGCGCGCGCCTCGTCAACGCAGAGTCCGACGGGTTGCCGGGAATCATCGTCGACCGCTATGGAGAGTTCCTCGTCGCCCAGTTCCTGACGACGGGTGCCGAATACTGGAAAGCCGCCGTGGCCGAAGCGCTCTCGCGGTTCGATGGCGTCTTGGGAGTCTACGAGCGCTCCGACGCCGACGTGCGGGAGAAGGAGGGGCTTTCGAAGATCGCCGGCGTGCTCGCGGGCGCCGAGCCCCCCGATCTCGTCGAGATACGCGAGGGAACATGCCGCTACCTCGTCGACGTCAAGCGCGGGCACAAGACCGGTTTCTACCTCGACCAGCGCGAGAACCGCGCGATGATGGCCGAGTTCGCCCCCGGGGCCGCCGTGCTCAACTGCTTCTCGTACACGGGAGGATTCGGGCTCGCCGCGCTCGCCGCGGGGGCCGTCGCCGCGACGAACGTCGATTCGTCGGGCCCGGCGCTCGAGCTCGCCGCGCGGAACGCGGCGCTCAACGGCATCGACGAGTCGGAGATCGAGAACGTCGAAGGGGACGCCTTCGCCGTCATGAGGCGGTGGCGCGACGAGGGGCGCATGTTCGACGTCGTCGTGCTCGATCCGCCGAAGTTCGCCGAATCGAAGGCGAATCTCCTGCGCGCGAGCCGCGGGTACAAGGACATCAACATGCTCGCCTTCCAGCTGCTCGAGCCGGGCGGAATTCTCTTCACGTTCTCGTGCTCCGGGCTCCTCGAGCCGGATCTCTTCCAGAAGATCGTCGCCGACGCGGCGCTCGACGCGGGATGCGAGGCGCAGATCGTGCGGCGCCTCGCGCAGGCCGCCGACCATCCGACGCTCCTGAGCTTCCCCGAGAGCAGCTACCTCAAGGGATTCATCTGCAGGGTCGTGGGCTGATGCGAATGAAGCTGTTCGTGCTTCTCTGCGCGTCGGCGCTGGCGGTTGTTTCGTCCGCCGGCGCCCCGGCGCAGCATCCGCAGAAGCGCTGGGTCTACTTTTCGACCAACCTGTCCGTCGACGAGAACGCCCGAAAGATCGAGGACGTCATGAAGCGCGCCCGCGCCGCGGATTACACGGGCGTTCTCCTCTCCGACACGAGGACGCTCGCGTGGCCGCACCTCGACGAGCCGGAGCGCTGGAAGCGCAACGCGGCGAAGGTGCGCGCGGCGGCGAGCGCGCTCGGCCTCGAATTCGTCGTATCCGTTTTCCCCTTCGGCTATGGCGAGCCGTTCCTCGCGAACGACCCCAACCTCGCCGCCGGACTTCCCGTCAAGAACGCGGCGCTCGTGCGGCGCGGCGACCGGCTCGTTCCCGAAGAGACCGAGCTCGTGAAGAACGGATCGTTCGAGGAATTCAAGGGCGAGCGCGTCGCGGACTTCGGCCTGCAGGACGACTCGGGAGCGGGCTCGTTCGTCGACACGCGCGTATTCAAGGATGGGCGCGCGTCGCTCCGCTTCGAAAGCGACGGCCTCGGGAGAGAGCACGGCATGGGGCGCGTCTTTCAGAGAATCGCGGTCAAGCCGTGGCAGCAGTACCGGATCAGGGTCTGGATGAAGGCTGACCGCCTCACGGCCGGCATGATCGGTGTCGTGGCGCTCGTCGAGCGGCGCACGCTCCAGTATCAGGATCTCGTCGTTCCCGACGGCGGGGGGGTCAGGTATTCGCCCGGCGCCGACGGCCTCACGACGGACTGGATCGAGCAGTCGGTGACGTTCAACAGCCTCGGGTACTCGAGCGTGATCGTCGGGGCCGGCGCCTGGGGCGCGAAAAGCGGCACGATCTGGTGGGACGATCTGCGCGTCGACGCCGTGCCGGCGCTCAACGTGATTCGACGCGCTTCGGCGCCCCTTGCGATCGGCGGCAGGCGCGGCGCCGTGTACGAGGAGGGAAGGGATTTCGAGCGAATCGAGGACCCGCTCCTCGGGCGGTCCCGCTGGCCGGGGAACTACGACACGCGCCATGAGCCCCCGGCGATCCGCGTTCCCCCGGGATCGCGGATCCGGGAGGGGGAGCGCGTATTCCTCTCGTGTTATAACGCGCCGATATTCCACCGGGGACAGGTGAGCTGCGCGCTCTCCGACGAGAAGATCTTCGATCTGTGCAGGCGGCAGATCGAATGGGCGCGCGAAACGCTCGCGCCGGATGGATATCTCTTCACGAACGACGAGATTCGCTGCGCCGGATGGGAATCCGGTGATAAAAAGCGATTTCGAAGCTCGGGGGAGCTCCTCGCGTACAACATGCGCCGGTGCGCCGAGATCGCGAGGACGGCCGGAGGGGGGAAGCCGCTCTACGTCTGGTCCGACATGTTCGACCCGAATCACAACGCCCGCAAGGACTACTATCTCGTGACCAACACCTTCGCCGGATCGTGGAAAGGGCTCGACCGGGACGTCGTTGTGGTGAAATGGGGCCTGCCTGAAAAAGCTGACAAGAGCCTCGAGTTCTTCTCGCGATACGTCGACGGCGTCATGATCGCCGCGTTCTACGACGAGGATGTCGCGAAGAACCGCGCGGCATGGGCGGCCGCCCTCGACGACGCGCCGAACGTCGGAGGCTTCATGTACACGACATGGCGCGGCGATTACTCGAAGCTCGAGGAGTTCGCGAGGCTCTGGTGGGGGGACGCGAGCGAAGGGCGGGAGCGGCGATGATCGCCCGCGAGACGCAGGGGCGGCGATGATCAAAGGCTTCATCTTCGATATGAGGCGCTACGCGATCCACGACGGGCCGGGCATCCGGACGACCGTCTTCCTCAAGGGATGTCCGCTCTCGTGCTGGTGGTGCCACAATCCCGAGAGCCAGTCGCCGGCGCCGGAGCTCGTGTTCCGCGCGGGGCGCTGCATCGCGTGCGGCGCCTGTGTCGAGGCGTGCCCGGAGCACGCGATCTCGTGGAAGGAAACGGGCCCGGAGCCGGGTCCCGGTACGTGCGCGCGGTGCGGCGCATGCGCCGAGGTCTGCTGGGCCGAGGCGCGCGCGATCGCGGGGCGGGAGGCGACCGTCGAAGAGGTGATGAACGAGGTGGAACGCGACGCCGCGTTCTACGAGCGGTCGGGTGGCGGTGTTACCTTCTCGGGAGGAGAGCCGCTCATGCAGATCGAGTTCCTCGACGCGCTGCTGCGCTCGTGCCGCGGGCGCGGATTCCACCGGGCCCTCGACACGTGCGGCTACGCGCCGTGGGAATCGATCGAGCGGATCCGCCGGATGGTAGATCTCTTCCTCTACGACATCAAGGTCGTCGACGACGCGAGGCATCGCGAGCTCACCGGGGTCTCGAACGAGCAGATCGTGGCGAATCTGAAGGCGCTCTCGGGCCTCGGCCACGCGATCCGGATTCGTTTTCCGGTCATTCCGGGAGTGAACGACGACGAGGAGAATATTAGAGCTATCGGAGCGCTTTCAAATGACTTGCCCGCCTTATTAGGAATTGATATAATTCCAAATAACAGGCTGGCTGCGGAAAAGTACGCCCGGCTCGGGCGGACGTACCGGCTGGCGGAGACGCCGGCGCTTTCCCCGGAGGGGACAGCCGAGATCGTTCGCGCATTGAGCGCGTACGGATTGCCCGTGAATGTCGGAGGATGATTCCATGATGACCCCGCGGGTCGAACGCCTGAGACGCGAAAGCCTCGAGGCGAAGCCCTCCCTCTCGGCCGAGCGAGCCGTGCTCGTGACGGATGCGTACGCGCGCGCCGGCGACGGTCTCCCCGCGCCGCTTCTCCGCGCCGCCGCGTTCCGGCACCTCATGGAACACAAAACGATCCATGTCGGCGAGGGAGAGCTCATCGTGGGGGAGAAGGGTCCCGCGCCGAAGGCGACACCGACCTTCCCCGAGCTCTGCTGCCACACGCTCGCCGATCTCGAGCTCCTCGATTCACGGGCGAAGATCCCCTTCGCCGTGAGCGCAGAGACGCGAAAGATATACGAAGAGAAGATCATCCCCTTCTGGCGCGGCAGGACGATCCGCGAGCGGCTCTTCGAGAGAATGACCCCCGAGTGGAAGGCCGCCTACGAGGCGGGCGTATTCACCGAGTTCATGGAGCAGCGCGCCCCCGGGCACACCGTCCTCGACGACAAGATCTACTCGAAGGGCTTCGTCGATTTCAAAAGGGACATCGAGCGCAGCCTCGCCTCTCTCGATCCTGCGAACGATCCGCGGGCCGGGGCAAAGAAGGACGAACTCGAGGCGATGCTGATCTGCGCCGACGCGCTCATCCGATTCGCCGAACGCCACGCCGAGAAGGCGCGGGAGCTCGCCCGCGCCGAGCGCAACCCGACGCGGCGCGCGGAGCTCGAGCGCGTCGCCGCCGTGTGCGAGCGCGTGCCGGCGCATCCCCCGCGCGATTTCCACGAGGCGCTTCAGTACTACTGGTTCGTCCACCTCGGCGTGACGAGCGAGCTCAACACGTGGGACGCCTTCAATCCCGGCCATCTCGACCGGCATCTCCTGCCGTTCTACCGCGCGGGCCTCGCGGACGGCACGCTCACGCGCGAGCGCGCCGAAGAGCTCCTCCAGTGCTTCTGGATCAAGTTCAACAATCAGCCGGCGCCGCCGAAGGTGGGCGTGACGGCCGAGGAGAGCGGCACCTACACCGATTTCGCCCAGATCAACACGGGCGGCCTCAACGCGGACGGCACGGACGGCGTCAACGAGGTCACGTTCCTCATGCTCGACGTGATCGAGGAAATGCGTCTCCTGCAGCCGAGCTCGTCCATTCAGGTGAGCGAGAAGAGCCCCGACGCCTTTATCGAGCGCGCGGCGCGCATCATCCGGACCGGCTTCGGCCAGCCCTCCGTGTTCAACAGCGACCTCATCGTTCGCGAGCTCGTCCGGCAGGGGAAGACGATCGAGGACGCGCGGTCGGGCGGCTCGAGCGGCTGCGTCGAGGTGGGCGCGTTCGGCAAGGAGAGCTACATCCTCACGGGCTATTTCAACATGCCCAAGGTGCTCGAAATCGCGCTCGCCGGCGGCGTCGACCCGCGGACGGGGAAGCGGATCGGGATCGAGACGGGGAACGCGGCGGCCTTCGCGTCGTTCGACGAGGTCTTCGCCGCCTTCGAGAAGCAGCTCCGGCATTTCGTCGACGTGAAGATCGCCGGGAACAATGAGATCGAGAAGCTCTACGCCGGGAGCATGCCCGCGCCGTTCCTCTCGATCCTCATCGACGACTGCGTCGCGAAAGGGACGGACTACAACGCCGGCGGCGCGCGCTACGACACGAGCTATATTCAAGGTGTCGGGCTCGGCACGATGACCGACTGCCTGAGCGCGATCAAGCATCACGTCTTCGATGGGGGCGCGCTCACCATGCAGCAGCTTCTCGACGCCCTCGCGCGGAACTTCGACGGGGACGAGCGGCTCCGG
>JBFYZJ010000151.1:0-6124 GCA_041309565.1 Candidatus Krumholzibacteriota bacterium | reverse complement strand
GACGCGGCCGTGTTCGAGGTCGGCCTCGGCGGCCGTCTCGACGCGACGAATCTGGTGAACGCGGCCGTGACCGTGATCACGGGCATATCGCTCGATCATCGGGAGCACCTCGGGCCCACGAAGCGGACGATCCTCGCCGAGAAGCTCGGCGTCGTGCGGCCGGGGATCCCGCTCGTGGCGAACCTCGCCCCGCGTTCCCTCGTCGCCCGGGCCGCGGCCCGGTGCGCGGCGGCCGGCGCCCCGTTCCACTCGGTCGGGGACGAGGTCGAGATCTCCGTCTCGGATCTTTCCGCGTCCCGCATGATCGTGCGGGCGCGCACGCCGCGTCGCTCGTACGGATCGCTCGAAACGCGGATGATTGGACGCGCGCAGGCGCGCAACGTGGCGACGGCGCTCCGCGCCGTCGAGATGCTCGAGGACGCGGGGCTGTTCCCCCGAAGCGGCGCGGATACGTACCGGCGCGGCGTGGCCGCCGCGTTCCTCGCGGGGAGGTTCCAGACCGTCGCCGAACGCCCCCGCGTCGTTCTCGACGTCGCTCACAACGAGGAATCGCTCCTCGCAGCGCTCGACACCGTCCGGCGCGTATCGTCTCCCGATCGGACGACGCTCGTCTTCTCGGTGCTCGCGCACAAGGAGCTCGGCGTCTTTCCCGCGCGCGCCGTGGCGGCGGCCCGCTCGGTTTTCGTCGCGCCGCTCGGCGACGCCCGGAGCGCGTCGGGGGAGCGGCTCGGCCGGATCTTCAACGCCGCCCGGAAAGCGGCGGGGGGGCGGGCCGCGTCGGTGCGCGTGGCGCGCGGGATCGCTCAGGCGATCCGCGAGGCGCGCAGGGACGCCGCGCCGTCCGATACGATCGTCATCCTGGGCTCGCACGTCACGGTCGAGGAAGCGGCGCCGTTTCTCTGAGGAAAGGAACGTCCATGGATCTTATACTCGGGGTCGACATCGGCGGAACCGATATCAAGCTGGGGCTCGTCGATCGCGACGGCTCGATGAGAGAAGCGGGAAAAATACCCACGAAGCCGTCCGAGGGGCCCGAGGCGGCCGCGGCGCGCGTGCGCGGATGGCTCGCCGCGGGAGACCGGGGCGCCGGCACGGTCGTCGCCGCGGGAGTGGACTGCGCGGGGCTTATCGACGGCGAGCGCGGCCTGCTCCACGTTTCGCCGAACCTGACGGGTTGGGAGAACGTTCCGCTGCGCGAGATATTCGAGCGCGCCCTCGGCGTGCCGGCGGTCATCGAGAACGATGCGAACGCCGCGGCGTACGGCGAGTGGGCGCGGGGCGCGGGGCGCGGACTCGGGAACTTCGTGTGCCTCACCCTCGGAACCGGTGTGGGGGGAGGCATCGTCGTCGACGGGGCGCTCTACCGGGGCTCGTCGGGATTCGCGGGAGAAATCGGGCACGCGGTCATCCTCGCCGACGGCCCTCCCTGCGCGTGCGGGAATCGAGGATGCCTCGAGGCGCTCATCGGCGCAAAGGCGATCGTCGAGCGGGGCGTGCGCATGCTCGGCGCGGCGGGCCGGCGCGGAACCCCCTGGGGGGATCCGCCGACGGTCGAGGCGATATCGCGCGCCGCGGCCTCCGGAGACGAGGTTGCGGCTGCGGCGCTCGCGGAGACGGGACGCTACCTCGGCATCGCGCTCGCGAACGTCATTCACATCCTCGCGCCCGAAGCGATCGCGATCGGCGGCGGCGTCGCGGACGCGGGAGATTCGATTCTCGAGCCCGCCCGCGCGACGGCGCGGGGCTGCGCGATGGACGAGGCGATGGCCGCGGTGCGGATCGTCCCCGCCGAGCTCGGCAATCGGGCGGCGTTCATCGGCGTATCGCTCCTGGCGCTCGGCCGGTTGAGCGGAAGCCGGTGACCGGCGCGGCAAACGTCAAAGCGGCGCGGGCGCGGAGCCCGCGGCCGTCAGGACCGTCATGAAGCAATTCGCATGCATCGCGCTCGCCGCGCTCGGCCTCCTCGGGGCCGCCGCGCCTCCGCGCGCGCTTTCTCAGGAGCCGCCGCGGACGGCCGCGCAGGCCGCGCCGGAAGCCGCCGACACGGCCTACTACCGCGTGACGTCGTCCCGGCTTCGGTCGAGCTTCGAGGACGGGGAGCGCGTTATCTACCTCGAGGGGGGCGTGCGGATCGATCACGCGACGACGACGATCACGAGCGTGCGCGGCAAGCACTATCCGGTCCGGCGGTATATCGTGCTCTACGACAGCGTCCGCGTCGTCGACGGGACGGCGGTGATGACGAGCGACGTCGGCGAGTACTTCGGCCTGACCAACACGCTCGAGCTCGTCGGCCGCGTGCGGTTCTCCGATCGCGGGTGGAAGGCCCGCTGCGACCGGGCGAAATACGACCGGGACCGGCGGGACGCCGTGCTGACGGGCAGCGTGAGCGCGCAGGACAGCACGCGCACGATGTACGCCGATACGGTCGTCTACAACCGCGACCGGGAGATCGCCGACGCAACCGGCAAGGTCGTGATCATCGACGACGTCGACGACTATTCGCTCGCGGGCAGGCACGCACGCTTCGACCGGATCGGGAAGCGCGCGGTCGTGGACGAGCGTCCCATTCTCACCTTCGACCTGAATTCGGAGGAGCGGGGAACGGTCACGAGCCGCACCATGAGCTTCGACGTCGACCGGAAGATCGGCGTCGCCGAGGGGGATGTGCAGATCGCGAAGGGGGAGACGAGGGCGAGCTGCGATTCCGCCGTCATCCATGACGCGGAGCAGCGCGCGGAGCTCACCGGCGATCCCCGGGCGCGGAGCGGCTCATCCTCGATGAGCGGCACACGGATGCTGATCTGGTACAACGAGGACGAGGTGGAGCGCATCGTGCTCCCCGAGACCGGCCGCCTCGCCGACGCTCCCCGGCCCGGCTCCCCCTGGACGGAGGATTCCTGGATCGAGGGAGACTCCATCGCCATCTACCTCTCGGACGATCGCGTCGATTCCGTCCTCATCCAGAAAAACGCCCGGGCGATGTACTATCCGATCGAAGGGGATTCGACCAAAGTTTCGAACAATTACTCGACCGGGGACCGGATGTTCTTCGTGTTCAAGGAGGGAGGCCTCGATTACATCCGGATCGCGGGGGCGTCCACCGGACTCTACAAGTACGTCAATCTCTCACGACAGGAGACGATCGACAGCCTCGCCGCCTCCATCGACAGCTCGCTTACGTACAAGAGCTTCGAGCGGTCGAGCCAGCGCGTCCAGTACAACGCCGACCGGATCGAGTACTTCGCGCCGACCGAGAACGTCCTCCTCAACGGTCGCTCGTATCTCAAGTACCAGAACTCGAGCCTGACGGCCAGGCGGATCGACTACAGCTCGCGCCTCAATCTCATCGAGGCGACGGGTGATCCCGTGCTCGAGGAGAAGGCCCAGAAGATGTTCGGCGACGACATGGGATACGATCTCGATTCCGAGGGGGGCGTGATCGTCGACGGCTCGACGAAGTACGGCGAGGGGTACTATCGGGGGGAGCACATATTCAAGGTCGGCGAGGACGTGCTCAAGGTATATAACTCGACGTACACGACGTGCGATTACACGCAGCCTCATTACTCGTTCCGCGCGAACAGGATGAAGGTGTACCTCGACGACAAGATCGTGACGGGGCCGATCTATCTCTACATCGGGAAGATGCCGGTGTTCTTCCTCCCGTACATGGTCAACTCGCTTCGCCACACGCGCAGCTCGGGATTCCTCAAGCCGAATTTCGATATCGGATTCGGGAGCCGCGAGGGACGGTTCATCCAGGGCCTCGGGTATTACTGGGCGACAAACGATTACACCGATTTCCTCCTGACGGGGGATTTCAACGAGCGGCGGAGCGTCCGGCTCCATCTCGTCAACAACTATGTGGTCAGGTACCTGTTGGACGGAAACGTGCGGCTCGACTACGTGCGGCAGTTCGCCGGCACGCAGAGCAGGTCCGTCACCGCGAACGAATGGATATTCGAATCGAGGCACAGCCAGACGTTCTCTCCCTCGGCGAGCTTCAAGAGCGACCTCAAGTTCGTGAGCAGCGATCAGGCGCAGTCGGCGATCGACCAGGCGCAGGACCTCACGCGGTTCATCGACCGGCGCGTGTACTCGACCGCCAGCTACCGGAAGACCTGGGGGGGAACGAGCCTCAGCCTCTCGGGGACCCGCGACCAGAAGCTCAACGTGACGCTCCCGACGGAGGCGCGCGTTTCGATGACGCTGCCGTCGTTCTCGCTCAACTTTCCCCAGCGCTCGCTCTGGTTCGGCGAGCGGCATGCGGCGGGGTCGCAGGGACTCTGGGAGCGCGGTCTCGGGAGCGTGCTGTTCACGCCGAAGATAGCGGCGACGGTGACGGGCGAGCAGAGCATCGCGCGCGAATACACGCGGGTGACCAGCGGGTACGGCATGGGATTCAACCGCCAGGTGCGCCTCGGATTCGTCGGGATCAATCCAAGCGTCAACATGGGATGGTCTTACGCCGAGTTGCTCACGTACAAGATCAACGAGGGATACGAGTCCTACTACGGCCCGGGCAGCCGTCCGCGGGAGACGAACGAGCTCACGATGAATCTCGGCGCCGACATGAGCACGAAGGTTTTCGGGACCTTCTACCCGCGCGTCGGCCCGCTCGTCGGTATCCGTCATACGCTGACGCCGAGCGTGCGGTACGGCATCGCGCCGAAGCTGGGCGAGCGGCAGCTGCGGTCCCAATCGTTCCAGTGGGGAGTCGACAACTCGATCGATCTCAAGCTGAAGCGGGACGAGAAGGAGGCCAAATCGAACGATGTCCTCGCCTGGTACGTCTCCGGGAGCTACAATCCCGAGCTCCCCGCGAGCACCGCGTTCTCGGATATCTCGAGCAGATCGCAGCTCCGCGTCGGAAACATGCTTTCGTTCAACCTCAACAGCCGGTATTCGCCGTACCTCGGCAAGATGCTGTCGCACGATTTCGACATGAACTTCAATTTCGCGCTGCGCGGTTCCCTCAACTATCCGGCGGCGTGGTCGCTGCCCGAGCGGGACCGGATCGCGCCCGCTCGCGAGAGCGAGCAGGATGCCGCGGCGCCCCCGTCCGCCGGGACGGAGCCGTCGGGGGCGGGCAGAACGCCGGGATGGTCTCTCAGCGTCGGCTACAATCTCAGCGAGGCGTGGAGCGAGAAGGCGCCGCGGACGACGCAGAGCAATCTCAGATACAGCGGAACGGTGCAGCTTTCGCGCGGGTGGCACGTCGCCGTCAACGGCTACTACAACATCGAGGAGCGCGATTTCACGCAGCAGTCGTACCGCCTCGAGCGCGACCTGCACTGCTGGAGCGCGAGCTTCGTTCACGAGAGAACCGGCAACGACTGGAGGTACTACTTCCAGATCGCCATCAGGGCGCACCCCGAGATCAAGTACGAGCGCGGAACGCGCGGGATCCAACCCTTCTACGCCGGATACTAGCGTTCGGCGAGACCGCGAGAACGGCGCGACCGCGCCGGGAACCCGCGACTAATCTGTTGACAGTGCGGGAAACGAGGCGTATCGTGGCGTCAAATCCACTCACAACGCGAAGGAGGTGAACGATGAACAAGACCGAGCTGATCGACAAGGTAGCGAAAAAGACCGGACTCACCCTGAAGGATTCGCGGGGGGTTGTCGAGGCGATATTCAGCACCTCTCTCAAGGACGGCATTCTCGCCGGAGAGCTCGCGGCCGGGAGGAAGGTCCAGATTACCGGCTTCGGCACCTTCATGACCCGCAAGAGAAAAAAACGCATGGGACGCAATCCGCAGACCGGAGAAGCGATTTCGATTCCGGCGACCAAGTTCCCCGCGTACGCGGGCGGCAAGGCGCTCAAGACCCGCATCGCGAAGTAGCATGGACTTCGATCCGGGGCAAAGGAAGCTCGCTTTCTTTGCCCTTTCCATTTATAGTGCAACCATGAAGCACGTCGCATGTTTCGTCCTGGCGGCGCTCCTCGCGCTCGCCGCCGGATGCCGCGAGGAAACGGCGCTCACGATTCTCTTCGCCGGAGACGAGCGGGGCTCTATCGTTCCCGCCGGTTGAGGGGAACACGCCTCGGGCGGGGTGGCCCGGCGCGCCACCGCGATCAAAGCGCGCCGCGCCCTCCAACCTGAGCTTCTCCTGC
>JBFYZJ010000150.1:0-5030 GCA_041309565.1 Candidatus Krumholzibacteriota bacterium | reverse complement strand
GCGTAGGCGGTCATCGAGTAACCGACGGGCACGGCGTTGTTGTCGTCGAGCCAGCCCGAATCCTTGAACAGATGGTTCGCCTCGGCGAAGGAGTAATCGATGACGGTCGCCAGCACGGCGTTGCTCGTGTTCCGGATCTGCATGCGGAACGGATCGTAGAAATTGCCGTCCCAGCCCTGCTGGCGTAACTTGAAGAAGAGATCGGCCCGCGAGACGTTCGCCGGAATGGCGACGTCCTGATAGATGAATCCGAACCGGTTCCCTCGTATCTGCGCGTACTTGAACCCGATGAGCGCCGAGTAGCTGCCGGAGAACGGCAGATCGAGCGCGACCATATGATCCGCCCATGCCGGATTCGTCTGCCCGCTCGAGAGCTGCCCCGCTCCGTCCACCCATCCGCCGGAGAAGCTGCCCGTCTCGAATCCGCCGTTCTGCACGAGCTCGCCGGCGCGCGGGGCGCCGAACGCGCCCATCGCCGCGACGATCGCGGCGGCCGCCGCGATGGCGTATGCGACGCTCCGTTTCATTCTCCGACCTCCCGGCCGCCGTCCCAGTGCTCCAGAATCTTCTCGTTGAACTTGAGCCTCATGCCGAAATGGAATCCCCGTCGCTCGAAGCCGTTGACCGGCGCGTCGGGATCCTCGTGCCCCCCGAAATCGTATCCCGCGCCGACCCACAGGTTGCCGGTGACGAGACGGCCGAGCTCGAGGCCTCCGCCGTAGCTCGTCGTCGCCGTCTCGTTCTGATGCACGACACGCGCCTTGAGGGCGACGTCCCACTTCCGCGCGATCACGCGGATCGCCTGCACCTGGTAGAGGAACGCGGAGGCGTCGGCGGAGTAGTCCCTGAACGAGTTCTCGACCCGGCGCGCCGCGATCTTGCCCTCGAGCTCCCACGCCGCATTCGGCGTCCACGTCGCCTCGATCGACGCGAGGAGCTCCCGGTCGACCGCCTCCGGATGCGCGGGGCTGTTCTTCTCGTACACCGTCTTGACGAGGGAGAGGACCTCCACCTTCCGCGCCGAGCGCGGCCGTACGGCGATCCCGATCGTCGAGCTCCCCTTGACGTGGTTGTTCTCGATCTCCTCGTCGGAGAACCAGAGGTCCCCCTTCAGGATGGCGCTCCACCGCTCGCTCAGGCGCTTGATCGCGGCGAGCTCGGCGAGGTGCTTGTTGCGGAGGGGCTCGATGCGGATCTCGTAGTTCCCCTTCACGCGATAGTCCTTCTGCGCCGGCGAGTACAGCGCGCCGGTCGAAATCGACAGGTAATCCTCCGACGCGTCCCCGCTTACCGTCGCGAGCTTCTCGACGGCGACGGTGCCGGTGAGATCCGCGGCGAGGACGAAACGGTTCTTGATCCCCATCGTCGCCTGGCCGCGCTGGCCGCCCATCGCGCCGTCGATCTGATACCGGGTGTACGCCTGCATGTTATCGGTGACGTTCGATTCGAGCCCGATCTGGGTGAAATGCCGCGTTCCCGAGCGGCTCCCCGTCCGGTATTCGTATTTGAGCGCCGCCGCGATCCCCCGCCAGAGACGCCGCGAGAACTTCGCCTGGAGCCGGTTCGGATAATTATCGACCTCTTCACCCGCGAGGATCTGATCCCATCCGGCCTCCGCCGTGATTCCCGCGCTCGTGTACGAAACGCCGGTGAGCATGAGCACCGACTCCTGGTCGCCGTCGCGCGTATCGCGGTGAGCGGCCGCGGCGAGGCCCGCCCGCCACTCGAGAACGCCGGCCGCGTACCGGGCCACGAGATCCGCATAGTCTATCCGCTCGTCCCGCTCCCGGAAGGTGTGGCGGTACGCCTGAGCGCTCGCCCCGAAGCCCCGGTTCAGCCGCCAGTCGAGATCGCCGCCGATCTTCTCGCTCCCGAGCTCCGTCTTGCCGCCCGAGAACGAGGAGTTGAAGAAGCTCTCGTCGATCGAGCGGTAGTACGCGTTCCACCGGACGGCGCCGGTCCCCTCGTCCCGCAGGAGAACGCGGAACGCCGTGCCGCCGCCGAGGAGGAACTTCTCGCTGTGCGCGTACTCTCCCTCGACGGCGAGCCCCTCGAACACCCGCCCCGCGAGATCGAAGCCGAGGAGCGTGTAGTTCTCCACGCCTTCCTGCTCGAGCACCGCGGTCGTTCCGAGCTCGAGGCTGTCCGCCACTTCCACCGCCGACCGGAAACCGTAAATGTAGTTGTTGTCTCCGGCGCCGCGGCATTCGTAGCTCACGACGATCGTGACGGGGTTCAGATTCTCGTCGAAGGCGCTCACGCTTTCCTTGAAGAGAATGCTCCCGTCCATGTAGTTGATGTCGTAGTCACGTTCGATGGTCTTGTAATCGATGCGAACGATGCGCTCCGGCCGGTACCGGTCGCGCACCTCGATACGGATCTTCTCGCTGTTCTCGACGAGCGGATAGTGCGCGAGGAAATAGAAGCCGC
This sequence comes from Candidatus Krumholzibacteriota bacterium, assembly GCA_041309565.1. Taxonomy (GTDB): domain Bacteria; phylum Krumholzibacteriota; class Krumholzibacteriia; order Krumholzibacteriales; family Krumholzibacteriaceae; genus SSS58A. Next base: position 2,600 of record JBFYZJ010000150.1, on the reverse strand, counting down.
TCGTCCCCTCGGCGCGGATCTCCTCCTGGTAGGTCACCTGATCGGCCTCCGTGACGAACGCCTTCACGTCCCCCTGCGCGAAACGAAACGCTCCCGAGACGCCGTTGAACGAGCGATGGTACTTCGTGAACTCGGCCTCGCTGAAATCGGTCCGGAAATCGCCGAGCATCGCGGCGTATCTGCGGTGATCGAGCCGCAGGAACGTGCCGCTCCGCGAGGCGGCGTTGAACCTGAGCTCGCTCGCGTCGCCGTAGATCGGATAGTATTTCTCGGGCTCGATGCGCCTGAAGAGCATGTCGTCCTTGATCGGCCGCGTGTCGACGGCGGCGGTGAGCAGATGCCCGCTCCGGATCTCTCCCTGACCGTAGAACGAGAGCTTTCCCTCGACATACGCGCCGTCCTGCGGCTTCACCATCAGGCGGTCCGTGCTCCCCGTGCCGGTGAGATCGCTGAAGCCGAGCTCCGCTTCGCCGTGGCCGAACAGGAACCAATTGCGGAGCGGCGCCTCGTATACAACGCGCGCGCCGGCGGAAATGCCGTTCAGCGCGACGGCGATCCGCTCCTTCCGCGAATCGCGCATCGGCGGGAGCGCGACGACGACGCGGCCGTTGGCCGTCGCGGCCTGCACGCCCTGCTGCTGCGGGTTCGCGTCGATGCCCGCGATGAGATCCTCGGGACCGCTCACCGTGACGAAAATGCCGTCGCGGACCGGCAGGCCGTTCCCATCGCTCACGAGAAAGACGACCTCGGACGCCGTCTTGCCGTCGCCGGGGAGCGTCACGATCTCGCGCTCCGGCGTGATGAGCTTCGGCTGTCCCGCGAGGTAGACGTGCCGGACGCAGGTGTTGCGCTTGCCGCCGTACTCGCGGCACACGACGAGGATGTCGTTCCTGCCCTCGGCGATCTTCACGCCGTAGAAGGTCGATCCGAATACGCCCTTCGCGATGTCGATCTTCTTGAGGCCGATCCGGTCCTTGCCGACCGGCAGCCCGTTTACGTAGAGCTCGACATCGGAGCCGAGGGGCGAGACGACGTCGATGTCGATCTCCCCGCGCGAGAAGAAGATCGTTCCCTCCGCCGGCTCGACGATGTCCGCGCAGACGCCGGTCGAGTCGGCGAGCGCGTACTCCTCGTGATCGGATTCCTCGAGGATCTCGGGAAGCCCCGGATCCCCCGCGGCGTAACCGGCGGGAGGCACGATCCGGATCTCGACGCGGCGGTTGCGGGCGCGCCCTTCCTCGGTCGCGTTCGTGGCGATGGGCTCTCGTGAGCCGTAGCCGGTGTAATCCATGCGATCCTCGGGGATGCCGTTCATGCGGAGGAGCTGGAACACGGAGCGGGCGCGGGCGATCGAAAGCTCGAGATTCGACGGGTACGCGGCGCTCGCGATGGGAATGCTGTCGGTATGCCCCTCGATGAAGATCTTCCAGTCGGGGCGATCCTTGATCCAGAGCGAAAGGGCGGCGACGCGATTCAGCGGGATGCCTTCGATCGCGGCCTCTCCCGCGCCGAAATGCGAGCTCGAAATGGTGATCGCGTCGAACGACCGGCCCGGCCTCCCGGGATCGGCCGACGCGCCGGCGGTCGGGCTCCCCGCGGCGGACGCGAGCGAATCTCCCGCAGCCGTGCCGGCCGCATCGCCGGTCGGGCGGCTCGAACGGACGAGCGCGAAATCGGCCCGCCGGTGCCCCGACGGGGCGAGGTCGATGAGCATCTCGCCGCCGACGCCGAAGCCGTAGAAACCGCTCTCCCCGGGCTCGAGCCCTGCGGGGATGCTCGCGGGATCGATGCGCACGACGTGCCTTCCTTCGACGACGCCGGGAATCGAATAGAGCCCGAACGAATCGGTCACCGCGTATGTGCCGTCGTCGATGTAGACCGACGCGCCGACGACGCCGCGCTCTCCCTCGTCCCAGGCGCCGTTCGAATCCGCGTCGGCGAACACGCCGCCCGAGATGATGCCGCGCCGCGTGAATATTCCCTCGACGATGAGCACGGAAGCGGCCGCGGGGCCGTCGTGCGCCGGCTCGCCCGCCGTCGTGACGCCGCGGACGCGCGCCGCGCTCACGAGCCTCCCCGTCTCCTGCCCCGTCTTCACTCGCGCGCGGAACACGATCTCGCGCCTCTCTCCCGGCGCGAGCCCCTCGAGAGACCACACGAGATCGTTCCCCGCGATCCGGGGCACGAGGCTTCCCGCGGCGAAGGCGAGTCCCGGCGAGAGCGCTTCCGTCACGACGACGCTGTCGAGCGCGGTCTCCTCCGTCAGGTTCTCGACCGTCACGATAAAGCTCAGGATGTCGCCGATCTGCGCCGTCGGCTCGCGGATCGACTGCTCGATCGAAACGAGCGGCATGGCCGCTTTGACGAGGACGTCCTCGACGCGGTCAGACGACTCCTCGAAGAAGATCGACGACGCCTCGAGCGCGAACACGAGCTGTCTTCCGTCGAACCGTCTGAGGCTCTCCGCTGTCGCGCTCAGCCGCAGGCCGACGACCGTCGAGCGTCCGCTCGGGATCGTGCCGACCGCCGCGCGGTGCTCGGACTCGCCCGGAAACGCCGCGCCGTTCGAATCGACGAACTCGATCGACCACTCGACGGGA
>JBFYZJ010000149.1:0-12408 GCA_041309565.1 Candidatus Krumholzibacteriota bacterium | reverse complement strand
CGCGCGCGGCTCCGCGTCCGCGCCCGCGCGCAGGGCCGGATCGACCGCGCGGGCCTCGTGCCCTGCCGCGCGCAGCGCCTTCAGTATCGCGGCGCCGCTCGCGAGCGAAACGTCGCGCTCCGGCGAATCCCCGCCGAGGAGCACCGTCACCTTCATTGCCGCACCTTCGCCTCTTCCGAGCCGCTCACGGCGTCTCCGTTCCGGCGAGCGCGCCCCGGATCGCCCGGACCACGCTCTCCTTTCCCCGTATCTCCATAACGCGCGTGAGGTCGGGACCGTGGAGCGACCCCGTCACCGCCGCGCGGATCGGCATGTAGAGCGCCTTGCCCTTGACGCCGGTCCGTGAACCCAGATCCTTGATGCACGCGCCGATCGCCGCCGCGCGCCACTCGCCGCAGGCCTCGAACGCCGCGGCGCTCGCCGCGAGGAGCTCCCGCGCGCCGAGCGCCGTGTCGCGGGCCTCCCCCGCGAGGGGGGGGATTCCGGGCCGGAAGGGCGCGATCTCGTCGGCGATTCTCGAGAAGCTCGGGAGATTCTCGGCGAGAATGTCGAAGATCTCCGCGAGCCGCTCGCGCGGGTAGAACGCGGTCACGTCGGCGGGAACGTAGGGGAGCGCGGCGTCGAGCCAGCGCCCCGAGCCTCCCCGCTTCACGTACTGCGACGACACCCAGTTCAGCTTCGTCTCGTCGAAGATGCTCGGCGACGGGGAAACGCGCTCGAGGGTGAACGCGCGAACGAGCTCGTCGACCGCGAGGATCTCCCCCTCGCCCGGGGGGGACCACCCGAGAAACGCGAGGTAATTGACGATCGCCTCGGCCGGGTATCCCCGCATATGGAAATCGTCGACGTTCGGCGCGCCGTGGCGCTTGCTCAGCTTCGAACGGTCGGGGCCGAGGATGAGCGGGATATGGGCGAACGCAGGCGGCGCGAGCTCGAAGGCCTCGTAGATCATGATCTGCCTGAGCGTGTTCGAGAGATGCTCCTCCCCCCGGATCACGTGCGTGATCGCCATGGCCGCGTCATCCATCGCCGCGGCGAAGTTGTACGTGGGAAGCCCGTTCGAGCGCAGGATGACGAAATCGCCGACCATGCCGCCGGGGAACGCGACCTCCCCCCGGATCAGATCGTCGAGCCGTCTGCCCGCGTCATCGGGAACGATGAAGCGCACGCTTTCGGGCCGCCCCTCGTCGCGCTTGAGCGCGCGCTCCGCCTCGCTCAACCGGCGGCACGCGCCGTCGTACTGCGGCGGGAGGTTCGCCGCGCGGCGCTTCTCCTTTTTCTCCTCGAGCTCCTCGTCCGTGCAGAAGCATGGGTACGCCCGGCCCTGCTCGACGAGCCGGCGGGCGCCGTCGCGATAGGACGCGACCCGCTCGGACTGCCGGTACGGCCCGAACGCGCCGCCGCGGTCCGGCCCCTCGTCCCAGGCGAGCCCGAGCCATTGAAGGTCCTCGAGGATGCCCGTTTCGAGATCGGCGCTCGAGCGTTCCACGTCCGTGTCCTCGACGCGCAGAACGAACCGCCCGCCCTCGTGGCGGGCGAAGAGCCAGTTGAAGAGCGCGGTCCGCGCCCCGCCGACGTGGAGATGCCCCGTCGGGCTCGGCGCGAACCGTACGCGAACCTCTTTCACCGGAAAACCCTTTCCCCGTCCCGCCCGCGCGGCGTCGTGACGCGATCCCGCGGAACCGTCACGCGACCTTTTCGAGCAGGACGACCGCCTCGGCCGCGATCGCGCGCTTCTCTCCCACGGGACCGAGCCCCTCGCCGCGCGTCGCCTTGATCGAGATGCGAGCCGCCTCGACACCGAGCGCGGCGGCGATCGAGCGCGCCATCGCCGCGCGGTGCGGCGCGAGCTTCGGCTCCTCGGCGTGCACGACGCAATCGGCGTTCACGAGGGCATAGCCCTCGCCCGCCACCATCGCCGCGACCGCGGCGAGGATCCTCGTGCTCGCGGCGTCTTTCCACTCGTCCGTCTCGGGGAAATGCTCGCCGAGATCGCCGAGGTTGAGCGCGCCGAGGAGCGCGTCGCACAGGGCGTGGATGAGCGCGTCGGCGTCCGAATGCCCGGCGAGCCCCGCGTCGTGCTCGATCCGAACGCCGCCGAGGACGAGCGGCCTCCCCCCGGCGAGCGGGTGGATGTCGTAGCCGATGCCGACCCTGAACGATCCGTGCGTCTTGTTCAATGGATCCTCGCCGGAGCCGCCGTCACGATTCCCCCGCGCACGGGGGAAGAACGAGCTTCCGTCCCGAGAGGAAGCTTCCCATGATCTCGAGGTCTTCCTTCACGGTGACCTTGATGTTCCACACCTCTCCCTCGACGGCCTTCACGGGGAATCCGGCGCCGAGGACGAGGGAGCTCTCGTCGGTCGCCGTGCGGATCGCCTCCCCCGCGTTCGCGAACGCCTTCGAGAGCACGTCGAACGAGAAGACCTGCGGCGTCTGGATCCCGACCACGCGCTCGCGGGGAACGATCCCCTCGAGGGCGTCGTCCCGGAGCCGCCCGAGCGTGTCGGTCACGCCGAGCGCGGGGACCGCCGCGCCGTGCGCGCGCGCCGCGTCGACGACGCGGCCGATGAGCTCCACGGAGACGATCGGCCGGCACGCGTCGTGTACGATCACGAGATCGGCGCCGTCGATCGACGCGAGCCCGAGGGAGATCGATTCCTGCCGCGTCTCGCCGCCGACGAGCACCTCGTGCGGGACGCCCGGCACCTCGGCGGCGAGCTCCCGCTCCGCCTCCGCCTCCCAGCCCGCCGGCACCATGACGGCGTAGCGCGTGACGCCACCCCACGCGTGCATCGCGCGGAGGGACCAGGCCAGGAGCGGCCGCCCCTCGACGGGATAGAAGCTCTTCGGCATCTCGCGCCCGAAGCGCACCCCTCTCCCCGCCGCGGCGACGAGACAGACGATTCGTTCCTTCATCGGAGCATCTTTCCTTCCGGCGCCGGCACGTCCCGGCCTGATCAGAATATCTCGACCTTCAGGTATTTCTTCGGGTTCGCCTTGACGTCGGCGACCAGGTCGTCGAGATCCTTCACGGCCTTCTCGAGCTTGTCGAGGAGGACGCGGTCGCTCATGAGCGCCCCGAGCGTGTTGTCGCTCTTTTGCAGGCTGTTCGTGATCTCGGCGAGCGCGTCGGTGACGGCGCGCATCCGCGCCACGAGCTCCGGAAAATCCTTGCTCGCCTCGGCGAAGGACGTCATGAGCGTGTCGATGTTCCCCTCGTTCCGCGCCAGCAGCCGGTCCATCGTCTCCGCCGACCGGCGGAACGACTTCACTCCCGATTCGATATCCGGGGCGTCGCGCTCGACGAGGGCGCGGAGCCGGGCGCTGACCTCGGCGAGGTTCTCGACGATCCCCTTGAGCTTGTTCCCCTGCGTGAGGGTGCCGGCGATCTGCTGCATATCCTTCGTGAGCTGCGTGAGATCGTCCATGATGGCGCCGAGAAAGGCGAGCGCCTCGGTGATGCCGGGCTCGTATTCCCCCTGCATCGTCGCGCCGGGCTCGAGGAACGTCTCCGAGGTCCCGAGGAGCACCGTGATGATGCGTTCCCCCATGATGCCGACCGTCTGGAGGACGATGCGCGAATCTACGGGGATCCGCGCCCGCTTGCTGATATCCATCGTGAGGAACACGTCGCGGTCGCGCAGCTGCACGCGCTTCACGCTCCCCATCTCGACGCCGTTCAGGTTGACCTTGTCCCCCGGGCCGATGCCGCCCACCATCGGGAAGACGGCGTGGATCTGGTAATTGCCGTGCCCCACCTTGAAGCCCTGGAACCACATGAGCCCGACGATGAGAATGAGCGAGGCGATGAAGACGGTGAATCCGACCCTGATCTCGAGCGATTTGTATTCCATCGGTTGTTCCCCGCCGTTTCGGTTAGGCGACTCCCGCGGCGGCGGCCCGGCCCGTTCCGGGCGGCCCCGCGCTAAATCGGCTTGATGGGGCCCTCTGCCCGCCCCTCGACGAACTGCCGGATCACCGGATTCTCGGTCCGGCGCACCTCGTCCGGCGAGCCCGAGAATATGATCGCACCCTCATGCAGCATCGCGATGCGATCGCCGACATGGTACGCGCTCTTGATATCGTGGGTGACCACGATCGACGTGACCCTGAGCTCCCGCTGGAGGGTCCTGATGAGCTCGTTGATGACGTCCGCCATGATGGGATCGAGCCCCGTCGTCGGCTCGTCGTAGAGCACCACCTGGGGATTCATGGCGACGGCGCGCGCGAGGCCGATCCGCTTCTTCATCCCCCCGCTCATCTCCGCCGGATACTGCCTCTGCACGCCGGTCAGCCCGACGAGCTGGAGCTTCTCGTTCACGGTCCGCTCGATCTCCTCCTCGCTCATGTTCGAGTGCTTCCGGAGCGGGAGCGCCACGTTCTCGCCGACCGTCAACGAGTCGAAGAGCGCGGAACTCTGGAAAAGCATACCAAAGTGCATGCGCATTTGGAACAGCTTTTTCCGGTCGAAACGCGTCATATCCTCGCCCTCGAACAGGATTTCCCCCGCGTCGGGCTTCACGAGCCCCGTGATGTGCTTGAGGAGGACGCTCTTCCCGCAACCGCTCCGCCCGATGACGACGAGCGTCTCCCCCCGCGTGATATCGAGATCGAGCGAATCGAGCACGCGGTGCCGCCCGAACGATTTTTTCAGGCCCCTGATTCTGATGATACCGTCGCCGCGTTGGTCCACCTCGAGCCTCCTACGAAGCGGGCGCGAACAGGAACCGGAAGATGACGGACGCCAGCAGGTAATTCCAGACGAGGATGAGGAGGCACGACGATACGACCGCCTTCATCGTCGCTATTCCGACGCCCTCCGCCCCGCCCCTCGTCCGGAAGCCGTGGTAGCATCCCATGAGCGCGATGATGAAGCCGAAGATGAAGGTCTTCATGAGCCCCCCGGCCATATCCTGCGTCCGGAACAGGAGCTTGAGGCCGCTCCCGAACGCGTTGAAGCTGACGTGGAGCGATACGTTCGCGACGATCATGGCGCCGAGGATCGCGAGGAAGTCGGAGAAAATGGTGAGCACGGGGAGCATGAAGGTCGCGCCGACCGCCCGCGGGAGGACGAGGTTCTCGACCGGATCGATCGCGATCATCTCCATCGCGTCGATCTGCTCGGTGACCTTCATCGTGCCGAGCTCCGCGGCGATGGACGCGCTCACCCGGCCGCCGACGACGAGCGCGGTGAGCACGGGACCGAGCTCGAGGATGACCGACTTGCCGACGACCGTGCCGAGATACTTGAGCGGCACGTAGCCGTGGAACTGGTACGCCGCCTGAACGGAGGTCACGGCCCCGACGAAGAGCGAGGTCACGAGAACGAGCGGAATCGATCCGATCCCGATCCGGTCCATCTGTTGGAGGATGCCCTTCGTGTTCGAGAAGGTGCGGGGAATCGTCTGGAACAGACGGACGATGAGAATGAACACGCCGCCGATCTCCTCGAAGAACTCGAGAAAAAATCTGCCGAGCACGACGAGCGGCGTCATCTAGAATACCTCCGGCTGCCCCCCGGCGTCCGTCTGCGCGGCCGAATAGAACCGCGTGTACCGTTTCTCGAAAACGAGCGGGACGATGCCGGTGGGCCCGTTCCGCTGCTTCCCGATGATGAGCTCGGCCTTCCCCTGCTTGTCGGGATCGTCCGGGTCGTAGAACTCCCCCCGGTAGAGGAAGAGGACGAGGTCGGCGTCCTGCTCGATGGCGCCCGACTCGCGAAGATCCGAGAGCATCGGGCGCCGGTCGCCGCCGCGCGCCTCGACGGCGCGCGAAAGCTGGGAGAGGGCGATGATCGGAATCGAGAGCTCCTTGGCGAGCGCCTTGAGCGACCGCGAGATCGAGGAGATCTCCTGCTGCCGGTTCTCGGAGCGCTCGCTGCAGCGGGCGAGCTGCAGGTAGTCGATGATGATGAGCGCGATGTCGTGCTCCGACTTGAGCCGGCGCGCCCGGGCGCGCATGTCGAGGGTGGAGATCGCCGGCGTGTCGTCGATGAAGATCGGCGCCTCGGAGAGGATCCCCGCCGCGTTCGTGAGGCGCTCGATGTCCTTCGGCAGCGTGAAGCCGCTCCGCACCTTCTGCGCGTCCACCTGCGCCTCGGAGCAGAGGATCCGCTGGACGAGAAGCTCCTTCGACATTTCGAGGCTGAAGATCGCGGCCGGCCGGTGCTCCAGGAGCCCGACGTGCTGCGCGATGTTGAGCGCGAAGCTCGTCTTGCCCATCGAGGGGCGCCCCGCGATGATGATGAAATCGCTCGGATGGAATCCGGCCGTGTACTTGTCGAGATCGAGGAATCCGCTCGCGAGCCCCGTCACGCTGACCCGCGTCTCGTGCACGCGCTGGATCTCGTCGAACCGCTCCTTGAGCACGTCCTTGATGTGCACGAAGCCCTGCGTCACCCGCGACTCGGATATCTTGAAGATCTTCTGCTCGGCGGCGTCGAGGATGGCGTCCGCCTCCCGGTTCGCGCCGTAGGCGTCCTCCGCGATGTCGGTGGAGGCGCGGATGAGCCGGCGGAGAATCGATTTGTCGAGCACGATGCGCGCGTAGTGCTCGATGTTCGCCGCGCTCGGCGTCGAGTCGACGAGATCGGTGAGCGCCGCGATGCCCCCCACCCCTTCGAGATCCCCCGTCTTCCGCAGCTCCTCCGAGAGCGTCATGACGTCGATCGGCTCGCGCTTGTTGAAGAGCGTGAGCATCGCGCCGAAGATCTTCCCGTGCGCGGGGCGGTAGAAGTTCTCGGCCCCGACGATCTCGACGGCGCGCGTGGCGGCCTCGGGCTCGAGGAGCATGCCCCCGAGCACCGCGCGCTCCGCCTCGACGTTCTGCGGCGGGACCCGCTCGAGGTTCTTGAACTCGATGCGCATATTCGCGCTGGTGTCCGTCATGCGTCCTCCCCGGCCCGCTCGTCGTGGAGCCTCCGCATCGCCTGGAGGTCCTCCCACGCGTCGCGTTTGAGATTCGGATTCCTGAGCAGCGCGGCCGGGTGATACGTCACCGCGACCGGTATGTCGTGGTAGTAGTGCACGCCCTGCCGGAGCGTGCCGAGCGCGGTCGTCTTCTTGAGGAGCCCGTGCGCGGCGATCCTTCCGAGCGCGCAGATGAGCGCGGGGCGAATGATCGCGAGCTGCCTCGTCAGGTACGGCTCGCACGCCGCCATCTCGTCCTCCTGCGGCTCGCGGTTGTTCGGCGGGCGGCATTTCAGGATATTCGTGATGTACACCTCGTCGCGGGTGAATCCGATCGCGGCGAGCATCTTCGTGAGCAGCTGCCCGGCGCGCCCGACGAAGGGAAGCCCCTGCAGATCCTCATCCCGGCCGGGCGCCTCGCCGATGAACACGATCCGCGAGGCGGGGTTCCCGCTCCCGAACACGGTCCGCGTCCGTCCCGCCGCGAGCCCGCAGCGCTCGCATTTCGAGACCGCCGCATCCAGCGCGGCGAGATCGAATCCCGAGAGATCGAGCGACGGTTTCCGGGCGGGTTCCCCGAAGAGGGACGCCTGCTCGACCGCGGCGCCCGGGCTCAGGGGCGCGTCGTCGGGCCGGGGCGCGTCGTCGACGCGGCGGGTCGCTTCGACGCGCGGCGCCGGCGACGTGACGAGCACGATCTCGCGCTCGCCCGTCCGCGGCGCGAGCGCCGGGCGCTCCGCGCCGTCGATCCGGTACGCGACGTCGACGCCCGTACCCCGCCGGCCGAGGAGATACCGCTTGATGTCCCCGAGCGCGTCCCGTTCCATGGATCCCCTATCGGGTGAGCCGCCGCACCCTGACGTCGGCGGCCACCGCGTCGAGGATGCGGGCCGCCGCCTCGTCCTTCGAGACGAGCGGCGTCTCGAAGAGCTTCTTCCGTTCCTTGAAGAGCGTTATCCGATTCGTCGGCGCGCCGAAGCCGGTGTGCCTCCCCGGCTCGTTGAGCACCATGTAGTCGCAGCCCTTCTCGCGGGCCTTCCGGATCGCGTTCGCCTCGCCGTCCGTCGTCTCGAGGGCGAAGCCCACGACGAGCCGTTTCCCCTTCCGCTTCCCGAGCGAGGCGAGAATGTCGTCCGTCGCGCGGAGCTCGAGCGCGAGCGTTTTCCCCGCCCGCTTGATCTTCCGCGCGCTGCGCCGGACCGGCGTGAAATCGGACACGGCGGCCGCCATGACGAGCACGTCGCACGCGGCGAACTCCTTCGTCACGGCCGCGCGCATCTCGGCCGCGGTCGTGACGCTCCGCGCCGCGATGCCGGGCGGCGGAGGCACGTCGACCGGGCCGTGCACGATCGTGACGCGGGCTCCGCGGGCGCGCGCCGCGCGGGCGATCGCGAATCCCATGCGCCCCGACGACCGGTTCGTGAGGCAGCGCACCGGATCGATTTCCTCCTCGGTCCGCCCCGCCGTCACGAGAATCCTGACGCCGGAGAGAACGCCGGGAGCGAACGATTCCTCGAGCGCCCGGACGATTTCCTCGGGCTCTGCCATGCGGCCGGGGCCGACGTCCCCGCACGCGAGCGCGCCCGAGCCGGGACCGAGCACGATTTTCCCGTCGGCGATGAGGGTTTCGATGTTCCGGATGACGGTCGGGCTCGCCCACATCGTCTCGTTCATCGCGGGGGCGAACATGATCGGGGCGCGCGCCGCCAGCAGCACGGTGCTCGCAATGTCGTCGGCGATGCCGTGCGCGGCCTTCGCGATGATATCCGCGGTCGCCGGCGCGACGACGACGCGGTCCGCCCACTTCGAGAGCTCGACGTGCTCGACGACCGGGCGCTCGCGGCGCACGAACATGCTGAGCGACACGGGATTTTCGGAGAGGACTTCGAACGTGAGCGGCGTGACGAACTCGGTCGCGGCGGCGCTCATCGCCACACGAACCTCGGCCCCCCTGCAGGTGAGAAGCCGGACCAGGAGGGCGGATTTGAAGGCGGCGATGCCGCCCGTCACCACGAGAAGGATCTTCTTTCCCGACAACCCTTCCCCGCGGTTATTTTTCCCCCTCTGGTTCCGCATCCGCATATTTGTACTTCACTTTCCCGTCGACGAGCCGTTTCATCGCGATCGAGGTCGGTTTCTCTTCGATCTCCTGGCCCGAAACGCGGATCAGGGTGTTGATCCTCCGCGCCTCTTTCGCCATGACCCGAACCGCTTCGTACCTGTTCTGAATGACCTCGGTGATTCTCTCGAGCGCCGCGATAATCATTGCATACCCTCTCAACGTTATGGTGAACGGACGATATGCGTACCGGCTGGAGTGCCCTCCGGCGCGCGGGATCGATTCAGGGAGCTCCGACTTCGTGCCGGGGGAGAAATACTAATATAATTCAAGCCCTTGCGCAAGGGCGAAAACGCCCGCGCCGGGTCGCGCGACCGACGCCCGCGCCGGCCCGCCCCCGGCGTCAGCCGAATACCGCCCGGTCCCGCCTGAGCCCTTCGGCCCGGATGACGGCGAGGCAATCCTCGACGCATCGCTCGACGTCGTCGTTGACGACGGCGTAATCGTACCCATCGATCCGCGCGAGCTCCTTCCGCGCGTTCTCGAGACGGCGGCGGATGACCTCCTCGCCGTCCGTCGCGCGGCCGTCGAGCCGCGCCCGGAGCGTCTCCACGTCGGGGGGCACGAGGAATATGAGCACGGCGCCGGGAAACCGGCCCCGGACGCTCATTCCCCCCTGAATATCGATCTCGAGAACGACGCTCGCCCCGGAGGCGAGCCGCTCCTCGACGAACGCGGCGGGCGTGCCGTAGAGGTTGCCGTGCACCTCGGCCCACTCGAGGAAGTCCCCGGCGTCGCGGCGCCGCTCGAACTCCTCCCGCGCCACGAAGAAGTATTCGAATCCGCTCCGCTCGCCGCCGCGCGGCGGTCTCGTCGTGACCGAGATCGAGGCGACCATGCCGGGAACGCGCGCGAGGACGCGGTCGACGATCGTCGACTTGCCGACGCCCGACGGCCCCGAGATGACGACGAGGAGCGGTTCCCTGGATTTGATCAAAGACGGCGTCACGGCTAGCACATCTCCTTCCCGGGACCGGCCGCGGGCTCGCCGCGGCTGCGCGCGTCACTCGAGATTCTGCACCTGCTCGCGGATCTTCTCGACTCCCTCCTTGAGGGAGAGACATTCACGGATGATCGCCGCGTCGGCGGCCTTGTTCGCCATCGTCGTCGCCTCGCGATGAATCTCCTGGAGAAGGAACGTGAGGCTCTTCGACACCTCGTCCCCCTTCTCGAGAACCGCCGCGAACTGGGCGAGGTGGCTCTTGATCCGGACGAGCTCCTCGGAGAAATCGGTCCGTTCGGCGGTGAGCGCGGCCTCCATGAGCCAGCGGCTCTCGTCCATCTTGTGCCCCGCCAGCAGCTGCGCGAGCCGCTCCTTCGCCCGCGCGAGCGAGCGCTTCAGGGCGAGCGGCGCCTTCTTCTCGATGCGCGCGACCGATTTCTCGAGAGCGACGAGCCGCCGCGCGGTGTCGCGCGCGAGCTCCTCCCCTTCGATCCGCCGCATCTTGTTGCAGTTCTCGAGCGCGGCGGAGAGCGCCTGGCGCGCCTCTTCCCAGAGGCTCTCCGGCATCGCCGTGTCGAGGTTGTTCGCGAAGATGTCGGGGAGCGCGAGCAGGGTGCCGATGTCGATCCGCCCGGGGATCCCCTCCTCGATGGCGAAGTCGTTCAGGGCCCGGTACGCCGCGCGCAGGTACGGCCGGTTGATCCCGACGCTCTCCGGCCCGGCCGTGTGATCGATGGAAACCGTCACGTAAATGTGGCCGCGCTTGAGGGCGCCGCGCACGAGCTTCTCCACGTCCCGCTCGTATCCGTTCAGCTGTCGCGGCAGGCGAATCGCGAAATCGATGAACCGGTGATTCACGGTGCGCACCTCGGCGGTGACGACGCCCGCGGCGCCCCGCGCTTCTCCCTTCCCGTACCCCGTCATGCTGTACACCATACGCTCCCCCTTGAAATGATTCGACGAGTCCGCGCGCGGGTCCGCCGCACCGGCGGACGACGCTGCCCCCGCGACGGACTGTAGCAGATTTCCGGCTTCCGGCGTAAGCGGAGAAATGCGCGCCGGCTTTACAATTTGACTTGGGCTTCACCCCACCCTATCATTCGACGCATGAACAGCCTCACCGTTTACGCCCTCGGGACCGAGCTCGACCGGACGCTTTCCGGCGCCTCGATCGCAGCCGTGCGCCGGTTCCCCGAGGCGGTCACGCTCTATCTCAGAAACGGCCCGTACCCCTTCGCGCACGTGCTGTACCACCGCCGGGAGCCGGAGCTCGTGCTCTCGGACCGCGAGCTCGCCCCGCGCAACCGCGGGATCGAGGAGATGGCGGCGGCCGGCGGGCGGCGCATCGAACGCGTCCGCTCCATCGGCTTCGAGCGCGTCCTCGTCGCCGAGCTTTCGCCCGGGGGAGAATGGGGGGCGGAGGAACCCCTGCTCCTCAGGATCGACCTCACCCCCGCCGCGAAGGCGCTCGCCCTCTACGGGGGGAGCACCGAGCGGCAGCTCGCCGCGGTCGGCGCGAAGAAGGGGAGAAGATCGGCGGCGGCGGACGATGCGCTGCCGTCGAAACGCTACTCGCTCCTCGAGCTGCCCGCGGAGCCTCCCGCCGCGCTCCTCGCCGAAGAGGAGCCCGGCCGGCTTCCCGCTCCGGCCCCCGAGCATACGCGCCGGTGGAAGCAGGCCAAGACGTTCGCCGAAGCGCTCGCCCGCTCGATCGGCGGGATCGATCCGGTGCTCGCCACGGCGCTCGCGAAGAGCGCCGGCGCCGATCCCGCGAAGCTCTGGCCGCTGCTCGCCGAGATCGGAAAGCGGGTCGCCGCCGGCGCGTGGGAATGGCGCCTGTACGAGTTTCCCGAGGCGGGAGACGCCGGCGCTCCGGCGCTCTACCCGGTGGAGCTGCCGATGGAAGCTCCCGCGCGGCGCATGCGCGGCGCGTTCGAGGCGCTCGGCGCGCGCGCGGACGAGAGCGTCATGCCGTCGTACGTCGCGCACCTGCGGCGGCGGGCCGCCGTTCAAACCGCCAAGCTCGTGAAGCGCCTCGAGCGGCTCGAGCGCAACCTCGAGCGGGACCTCGCCGACGCCGATCGCGCCGACGAGTACCGCCACTTCGGAAACCTCCTCGTCACGCACCGCCATCTGCTCAAGGCGGGACTGAACGAGATCGTCCTCGCGGATTTCTCGGGGGACCGGGATGTCGTCGTTCCGCTCGATCCCGCGCTCTCGATCGAGAGAAACATCCGGCTCTATTTCACGAAGGCGAAGAAGGGGGAGAAGGGGAACGTCATCATCCGGAACCGGAAGCGCGAGACGGCCCGCGACGCCGAGCGCGCCCGCGCGGCGCTGAACCGCATCGCCGTGATCGAGGAGACCGCGGCCCTCATCGCGCTCATCACGCCGGAAAAGCCCGCGCGCGCCGCGGCGGGGGAGCCGGGCGCGGC
>JBFYZJ010000148.1:0-13205 GCA_041309565.1 Candidatus Krumholzibacteriota bacterium | reverse complement strand
GTTCAGCGGAGCGAGAACCGACGGGAGACGTTCATCAGCACGATCGACGGCAGCGTTCAGTATTACGGGATCAATCCCGCGTTCGCGGCGGACCGGCAGGAGCCCCGCGCGCTCTTTCTCTCGCTCCACGGGGCCTCCGTGGAGGCGGTGAACCAGTCGGCTTCCTACGGTCCCCGGACGTGGGCGCACGTCGTCGCCCCGACGAACCGCCGCCCCTACGGCTTCAACTGGGAGGAGTGGGGGCGTCTCGACGCGCTCGAAGCGCTCGCCGTCGCGGCGAGCCGCTATCGGATCGACGAGAATCGAATCTACCTCACCGGCCATTCGATGGGCGGGCACGGGACATGGCACATCGGCTCGCTCTATCCCGACCGGTTCGCCGCCATCGGCCCGAGCGCCGGGTGGATCTCGTTCTGGACGTACCGCTTCCGCGGGATCGATCTCGGGGACACGACCGCGGTGCGCCGGATGATCCGCCGCGCGACGACGCCGAGCGAGACGTTCCTGCACGCGCCGAATCTCGCGCAGCTCGGCGTGTACATCCTCCACGGCGCCGCCGACGACAACGTGCCGGCGAGCGAGGCGCGCTCGATGGCGGAACTCCTGGACGGATTCCATCGGGACTTCGTCTATCACGAGCAGCCGGGCGTCGGGCACTGGTGGGACCTCTCCGACGCGCCGGGGGTCGATTGCGTCGACTGGGCGCCGATGTTCGATTTCTTCGCCCGACACGTGCGCCCCGGGAAAGACAAGGTCCGCGAAATACGATTCCTCACGTCGAATCCCGGCGTCTCCGCGCGGAACAACTGGCTCGTCGTCGATGCGCAGACGAGGCAGGGGGAGATGAGCGCCGTCGATATCCGGCTCGACCCGGGGGACGCGCGCACCGGAGCGCCCCCCCGGTTCTCCGGCACGACGGAGAACGTCGCGCGCATCGCCTTCGATCTCGACGTCCTCCGGAACCCCGCCCCGATCGCCGTCGAGCTCGACGGCCGGAAGATCGAAGGCATCCCGTGGCCGAAAGGGCAGTACCAGCTCTGGCTCGAGCGCAGGGACGGCGTCTGGGCCGCGGCGAGCGAGCCGAGCCCCGATCGCAAGGGCTCGCGCCGTTGCGGAACGTTCAAGGAGGCTTTCAGGAACAGGCCGCTTTTCGTTTTCGGCACGAAGGGGAACGTCGGGGAAAACGCATGGGCCTTCGACAAGGCCCGCTACGACGCCGAGAAGCTCTGGTATCAGGGGAACGGCTCGGTCGACGTCGTCGCCGACGTCGACTTCGACCCGTCTGCCGAGCCCGACCGGAGCGTCGTTCTCTACGGAAATCGGAATACGAATTCGGCGTGGCAAGCGCTGCTCGGGGACGGCCCCGTGCAGGTCGACAAGGCGCGCGTGAAGATCGGCGGCCGCGCGATTTCGGAAAAGAATCTCTGCTGCATCTTCGTCCGCCCGCGTCCCGGGAGCGCGACCGCGAGTGTCGGCGCCGTCTCCGGCACGAGCGTCGCCGGTATGAAGCTCGCAAACCGGATTCCGTACCTCAATCCCGGCATCAATCTCCCCGACTGCACCGTTTTCGATCCGCGCGTCCTGACGGAAGGGGACACGGGCGTTCTCCTGACCGGCTTCTTCGGGCTTGACTGGGGCGTGGAATCGGGCGAATTTGTAATCGGGCACTGATATTTCATCGGGCGCCGCGGCGATCGGCTCCCGATCAGGCGGTCGAATCATGAAGACACGCGGCTCGGCACAGATCGTCCCGTGCGCAATCCTCGCGCTCCTCGCGATGTCTGCGATCGCGGCGTTCTCCGGCCCCGCCCGGTGCCGCACGTGGCGCGTCACGATCGATCGCACGGGGGATGCCCCGACGATCCAGGCGGCGATCGATTCGTGCGCCGAAGGGGACGAGGTCCTCGTCGGTCCCGGCACGTACACCTGGACCAACCAGGGAACAGGCGAAACGGCGGGTTTTATCAGGTTCCTCACCCTCCAGGAAGGGATCACGCTCCGGAGCGAGCTCGGCCCCGAAAACACGATCCTCGACGCCGAGTACAACAGCCGTGTGATCTACATACACGCCCACAACCGGATCACCGTCGACGGATTCACGATCAAGCACGGCGTTGCGCCGGCCTTCGGCGACTACGTGGGCGGGGGGCTCTTCACGCACATCGCGCGGGAGGTCGTCCGCAACTGCATCTTCATCGGGAACCGCGCGAACCACGGCGGCGGCATCTCCTGCGTCGTGAACGACGGTTTTATCCGCGTCGAATACTGCACGTTCATCGACAACGAGGCGGTTTCCGGGGGGGGAGCGCTCCTCCTCGCGAACGGCACCGGAACCTGCTACGTGAGCGATTGCGTCATCATGAGAAACAGGGCCGGGACCAGGGGGGGCGGGATCTACCAGAGCGACTGCAACTCGGTCATCGAGCGCTGCGTCATCGCGGGAAACGACGCGGGCGTCGAGGGGAGCGGCTTCTGCCACTCTTCCGGCCAGACGTCCCGCCTCTCGGCCTGCACGATCGCGCGGAACGGGACCGCCTCCGCCGCCGTGTACGCGAAGGGAGGCTCCGCCGTGACGCTCGAGCGCCTCATCATCGCCTTCAATAGCGCGCCCGCCCTCGGCATCGACGCGACGTCGAGCGGCTCTTTCGGGTGCGGCGACGTGTTCGGGAACGTCGGGGGGGACGAGATTCCCCCGGGCTTCGTCCGGAAGGGCACCAACATCTCCGCGGACCCGTTCTTCTGCGGCTCCGCGGGCTCGGATAACTACTACCTGCGGAGCGACTCACCGTGCCTTCCCGAGAATCAGGACTTCGACGAGATCTGCCTGCCGATGGGCGCCCGCCCCGCAGCGTGCGGCGGCGTCGCCGTCGAGCGCTCCACGTGGGGAAGCATCAAGAGCATATTCCGCTGAAATGAGACGTCGTCCCGTATCGTTTTCGAGGGCGTTGAGCCGCGATGCCGCGTCGTCCCGGCGGAACCCTACGCGCGGCGCGCGTCCGCCCGGATGCGGCTCGACCACGCCTGCGCGTCGTCGAGCAGGATGTAGATCGTCGGGAGCAGGAGCAGCGTGATGAGCGTCGAGAAGGTGAGCCCGCCCACGATCGCGCGCGCCATGGGGAAGTAGGGGGGGCCGCCGCTGCCGCCGATCGACGTCTTGAGAATGGCGAGCGGAACGAGGTTCAGCACCGTCGTCGCGGCGGTCATGAGGATCGGGCGCATCCGGTCCCTGCCTGCCTGAAGGATCGCCTCTTCGCGCGCGAGCCCCGAGGCCCGCAGCTGATTGATGTGGTCGACGAGCACGATGCCGTTGTTGACCACGACGCCGATGAGGATGAGGATCCCGATCATTCCCATGATCGACATCGTCGTTCCCGTGGCGAGGAAGAACCAGTAGACGCCGACGATCGAGAAGATGATCTGTGTCCAGATCGCCGCGGGAAAGAGGAGCGATTCGAAGAGGGCGGCCATGACGAAATAGATGAGCGCGAGCGCGAGCAGCATGTTGACGATCATCGTGTTCATCATTTGCTTGTCATGGGTGAAGCTCTCGCCGAAGTTCCACGAGTAGCCGGGCGGAAGGGCGTAGTTCGCCATCGCGGTCGATATCCTCTCTCTCGCCTCTCCCATCGTTATCTTGTCGAGATTGGCCGAGACGCCGATGGCGGCCGTCCGGTTCTCCCGGTGGATGTTCCGGGGCCCCGGCCGGACGAAGAAGTCCGCGACCGAGGCGAGCTTGACGGTGTTGTCGCCGCCTTTCCCCATGAGCGGCACGTTCTCGAGCTGATCGATCGTTTGCCGGTCCCGGTCCTGGAACTCGAGCCGCATCTCGACTTCCCCTTCGTCGGTCCGGAACCGGCGCAGGTTGATGCCGCGCATGGCGGCCGAGACGACCTGCGCGATCTCCTCCGTCGAGAAGCCTTGCTGGCGCGCGCGATCCCGGTCGACGACGACCTGCACTTCCTTCCGTCCGACCTCCGCCTCGGACCGGACGTCCTTGAAGCCGGGGACCCGCGACATCGTCCAGGCGACGTCCTTCGCGATCTCGATGAGATCGGCGCTCGATTTTCCGATGAGCTGGATGCGCACGGGCGTTCCCTGGCCCCCCTGGTTCCTGAAATCGAACGAGGGACTGGCGATGGCGAGCGTCGGGAGGTCCTTGCGGATCGCCTCCTCGATCTCCTTCATCGATTTCTTCGCCTCGCGTCCCTTGACGAGATTAATCGTCGATACCGCGTAATCGCCCTGGTAGTACGTGTACACCGATTCGATCTCGAAGTCCGCCTTGCGGTCGAAGAGATACTTCTCGTAGACGTCGACCGTTTCCTCGATCTTCTCGAGGGTGTACGCGCCGTTGATGTTGTAGAAGAGCCGGAGCCGCCGGTCCTCCTGGTCGCCGAACATGTCCGTCTTGACGAACTTGAGAGGCACGGCCACCGAGAGCAGAACACCGAGGATGATGAGAACGCTCGCGCGTCGACGGGCGAGCGTCCAGGCGAGAACGCGCCCGTAGCGGATCTGGAGCCGGTCGATCGAGGTGTCCTTCTTTTTGGCCGGAGGCTTGATGCGCGCCGCGAGCATCGGCACGACCGTCAGCGAGACGAGGAGGGAGATGCCGAGCGCGATGCAGATCGTGATCGCGATATGCTTCAGGTAGATGGCGATCTCGTCCTTCGGGCTCACGATGTTCGGAAGAAACACGATGCACGTCGTGATGGTGCCGGCCGTGACGGCGAGCGCGACCTCGCGCACGCCGATCTGGATCACGTCCTTCCGGGACGGATCGAGGAGCTGGTGGCGCTGGATGCTCTCCGTGACGACGACCGCGTTGTCGACGAGCATGCCGATCGCGAGCATGAGCCCGAGCATGGAGAGGATGTTAAGCGAGACGCCGAGGAAGTACATGAAAACGAGGGTGACGAGCACCGAGAGCGGCGCCGCGAGCGCGATCATGAGGGTCGTCGCCCAGCGCCGCATGAAGTAGAAGAGGACGATGACGGCGAATACGCCCCCGATCAATCCCGAATTGAGAATCTCCCGGAGCGAGCTCGTCACGCCGTCCGCCTGGTTGTCCATGTACATGATGCTGATGCCGGCCATTTCGGGGAGCTTCTTGATCTCCTCGACCTCGGTGAGAATGTCCTTCGTCACCCCGACGAGATTCGCGCCCGCTTCCTTGAAGACGTCGATGCCGATCGCGAAGCGGCGGTTCAGATGGCGGCCGTATTCGAGCTTGGGATGCTCGTAATGAATCGTCGCGACGTCCTTGAGCCGCAGCCCGTTCGGGCCGACCGCGACCTCGCCGACGTCCTCGACGCTCGCGAATTCCTCGATGGGGCGCACGACGAAGCGCTGCCCCTCGTCCGTTATCTTTCCCGCCGTGACGAGGAAGTTGCTCCGGCGCAGCGTTTCGACGAGGCGCGCGATGTCGACGCGGTGCGCGATGATCCGGTCGGCGAGGAGCTGGATGCGGACCTCCTTGCGGGAGACGCCGTAGAGGTCGACGCGGGACACCCCGTCGATGCGCTCTATGCGCCGCTTCACGTTGCGGTTCAGCATGTCGTAGGCGTTCGAGAGGTCCCGGTCGCTCGAGATGCGCAGGATCAGTATCTGCATGTCGGACGTGGAGAATTTTCTGACGTAGAATCGCTGAAAGTCGTCCGGGAAGAGATGGCGGATGCCGTCGAGCTTCTCCTTCGCCTCCAGCGCTTTGACGTTCGCGTCGAGGCCCCAGTCGAATTCGAGGTTGACGGACGCGCCGTTCTCTCCCGACTCGGACGTCATGCGCTTGACCCCGCTGATCGTCGCGAGCGCCTCCTCGGCGGGTTTGGTGATCTGGCGCTCGATCTCCTCGGGGGTCGAGTTGGGGTAGGGGAGCTCGATGCCGAGGAAGGGAGCGTCGAGGGAGGGGAAGAATTCGAGCGGGAGGAGCCTCGTCGCGACGACCCCGAGCACGACGCAGCAGGCGAGAATCATGAGCATCGTCACGGGTCGCTTGATCGCGGTTTCGGTGATATTCATGCGCGCGTCTCCCGCCCGCGCCGCCTCGCGACGGCGCCGGGCGCTAGTCCTTCCTGTCGAGCACGGAATATACGACCGGGATGACGATGAGCGTGAGGAGCGTCGAAACGCTCAGCCCCCCGATCACGGTGATCGCCATCGGGGCCCGGATTTCGGCTCCCTCGCCGATGCCGAGGGCCAGCGGGATGAGTCCGAGCACCGTCGTGAGCGTCGTCATGAGAATCGGCCTGAGACGCGAACGCCCCCCCGCGATGAGCGCCTCCCGCTTCTTCATCCCGCGCTCGCGGAGCTGATTCACGAAATCGATGAGCACGATCGCGTTGTTGACGACGATCCCCGCGAGCAGGATCAGACCGATGAAAACGACGACGCTGATCGTCGAGCCGGTGACGAGGAGCGCGAAGACCGCCCCGATGAGCGCGAGCGGTATCGTGAAGAGAATCACGAACGGGTGCAGGAACGATTCGAACTGCGACGCCATGACGAGGTAGACGAGAAAGACGGCGAGCATGAGCGCCAGCATGAGCGATCGGAAGGATGCCGACATCTCGCGGTTCTGGCCGGCGAGACGGGCGGTCACGCCGGACGGCATCGCGACGCGCGCGATGATCGCGTCGATCTCGTCGGCCGCGCCGCCGAGGTCGCCGTACGCGAGGTTGGCCGAAACGATCGCCACGCGCTCCTGGTCGGTCCTCCTGATCTCTCCGGGGCCCGTGTCGATGACGATGTCGGCGACGGCGTCGAGGGTCACCGGGAACGGGCTCTCGGGATTGATGATGAGCTTGCGGATCTTTTCCACCGAGTTGCGGTCGCTCTCGGTCGCGCGGACGAGGACGTCGATCTTCCGGTCGTGCAGGGAGTAACGTGTCGCGACGGCGCCGCGCACCTGGTCGACGACCCGCTGCGCGATCTGATAGACGGGGAATCCGAGCGCCGCCGCGCGCTCGCGGTCGAAACGTATCTGGATCTCCGGATGGCCGCTGCGCATGGTCGATTTCACGTCGGCGAAGCGCTTCGACGCCTCGAGACGGCCGGCGATCTCGTTCGAAACGCGCCGAAGCTCGCCGAGATCGAAGCCGTACACCTCGATCTCGATCGGCGTCTTGAAGGTGAAGAGCGTCGGCCGCGAGAACTTGTACTGCACGTCGGGAAGATCCTGCATGTGCGCGCGAAGCGCGTCCATCGCGCGTTCTTCGTCCTCGCGCCCCGCGCCGCGGTCGAGCATGACGCTCAGCTCGCCCCAGTTCTCTCCCCCCTGCTCGGGGTTGGCGTCCATGCGGTTCCCCGTGCCGGCGACCGAGTACAGCGCGGCGACGCGGGAGGCGTCGGCGGCCCCCGTCACCTTCGTGATGTTTCCGTCGGTCACCTCGAGCGGCGTTCCCGGCGGCAGGCGGAACTCGACCTTGAATTCTCCCTGCGAAAGCTGCGGGATGAGCTCGATGCCGAGCCGCGGAATGATCGCGAGCGTGGCGGCGAAGAGCGCGAGCGCGATCACGACGACCCGCGCCTTGTGATCGAGGGCCCAGCCGATGAGCAGCTCGTACCGATCCTCGACGCGGTCGTACGCCCGCTGGAAGCCCCGGAGGGCCGGATTGAGCGCCTTGCGGATCCCGCGTCCGGCGCCTCCGCCGATCCTGATCCAGAGCCGTGTCCAGAACACGGGAAACGTCGTGAGCATCGCGTTCCGCACGCGCCGGGCGAACCTGCCCCAGCGCCGCGTCGGCTCCGGCTGAGCCTCTCTCGGCGCGATCTCCCCGCCGGAGTATGCCTTGAGGGAGGCGAGCATCGGGATGAGGGTGAGGGCGACGGCGAGCGACGCGACGAGGGAGAAGGTCACCGTGAGCGCCTGGTCCCTGAAGAGCTGGCCGGAGATTCCCTTGACGAACACGAGCGGCAGGAACACGGCGACCGTGGTGAGCGTGGAGGCGATCACGGCGCGGGAGACTTCGCTTGCCCCGTCCCGCACCGCGCTCGCCGCGTCCTTTCCCTGCGCGCGGTGCCGGGCGATGTTCTCGAGCACGACGATCGAGTTGTCGACGAGCATGCCGATCCCGAGCGCGATGCCGCCGAGCGACATGATGTTGAGCGTCAGGTTCGCGCCGAACATCATGTTGAACGTCGCGATGACGGACACGGGAATCGAAAACGATATGATGACCGTGGCCCAGAAGTTCTGCAGGAAGAAATAGAGGATGATGATGGCGAGGATGCCGCCGATGATCGCGTTCGAGATGACCTCGTTCACCGCCTGCGTGATGAACGTCGACTGGT
This sequence comes from Candidatus Krumholzibacteriota bacterium, assembly GCA_041309565.1. GTDB lineage: Bacteria > Krumholzibacteriota > Krumholzibacteriia > Krumholzibacteriales > Krumholzibacteriaceae > SSS58A. The sequence continues at coordinate 4,916 of JBFYZJ010000148.1, read as the reverse complement.
CGGACACCTTCACGAGGTCGGTGTTCGCGGGCAGCAGCTCCCGCACGCGCTTGAGCTTCTTCTCGATCTCGCGGGCGACCGAAACGGTGTTGGCGTCCCCTTCCTTGTAGACGGCGATTTCGACCGCCTCGCGGCCGTTGAGACGGGTGATCGCGTCGCGCTCCTTGAACCCGTGCCGCACCGTCGCAATGTCGCGCAGGTAGACGGGCTTTCCGTCCTTCGTGGCGACGATGATGTCGTCGATCTCGTCGATCGACTAGAACTGATTCAGCGTGCGGACGAGGTACTGCTGCGTGCCTTCCTCGAGCCGGCCGCCCGAGAGGTTCACGTTTTCTGCGCCGATCTGCCGCGAGAGCTGCTCGATCGGCACGTTGATCTGGGCGAGACGGCCCTGATCGATGAGGACCTGCACCTCGTCTTCGAGCCCGCCGCTCACCTTGATCGCCGCCACGCCGAGCGCCGCCTCGAGCTCCTTCTGGATCTCCTCCTCGGCGAACCGCCGGAGCGACTTGAGCTCGTCCTCGTTGAAGAGGAGCGAGTCCCCCGCCGCCGCGTTATCCCCTTTCTCCGTCTTGCGGTAGAACCCGAATCGCATGATCGGATCGAGGGACGGATCGAAACGCAGGATCGTGGGCCGCTGAATCTCGAGCGGGAGCTCGAGGGCGTCGAGCTTCTCCCGGACGTCGAGCCCCGCGTAATCCATGTTCGTGCCCCATCCGAACTCGAGCACGACGTCCGACTGTCCCGATCGTGAGATGGAGCTCACGCGGTTCACGTTCTTGACCACGCCGAGCACTTCCTCGATCGGCTTCGAGATGAGATTCTCTATCTCGGCGGGCGCGGCGCCGGTGTACTCGGTGCGGATCGTGAGCGTCGGGTAGCTGAGCTCGGGGAGCAGATTGATCCTGAGACGGAAGAACGATACGAAGCCGAACAGGAGGACGGCGAGCGTGAACATCGCGACCGTCACGCGCCGTTTCGTCGAAAATGCTATGATACTCATCGGTGACCGCTTCCGGTTGATGCCGTCATCGCCGCACGATCTGAACGCGCGCGCTGTCCTTGAGGCTCGCTTTGCCCGTCGTCACGATCGTGTCCCCCGGCTGGAGGCCGGTGAGCACCTCGATCGCGGTCGTGTTCACGAAGCCCGTCGTGACGACCTGACGGTACGCGATCGAATCGCGGACGACGAAAACCGCGCTCTCCCGGTCCTCGGTGATGATCGCGTCCTTCGGCGCCGTCAGCACGTTCTGGTGAACGTCGTAGATGATGTTGACGCGGGCGAACATCCCGGGCCTGAGGCGCCTCGAGGGATCGCGCACCTCGACGGTCACCTTGACCGTACCGGTCGCCGGATCGATGACGGGGCTGATCCGCTTGATCCGGCCGGTGAAGGGATCGGTCGAGCCCGCGTCCACGAGGAGCTGGGCGGTGAGCCCCGGGCGGAGCTTGCCGAGCTGCCGCTCCGGCACGTGCAGGATCGCGATGAGGGGATCGAGCCCGGCCACGCGGAAGACGGATTGGTTCGGAAGCACCATGTTCCCGACCTTGATGAGCCGCTCCGCGACGACCCCGCTGATCGGCGTGCGGATCGACGCATACTTGAATTCGAGCTCGGCGAGATCGTACGCCGCCTTCTGGCTCTCGTAGTCGTACTTGCTCTGGTGGAACATCTCGGTGCTGATGAGGCTTTGCTTGTGCAATTCGACGTTCCGCTCGTAGCTGGTCTTGAGCTTGTCGAGCGCGGACTTCGCCTGGGCGAGCTGCACCGCGATCTTCTCGTCGTCGAGCTTGGCGAGGACGTCCCCCGCCTTCACGTACTGCCCTTCCTCGACCAGGATCTCCTTGACGACGCCCCCGACCTTGGCCACCACGCCGGTTTCTTCCTCGGCGCCGATCGTGGCCGTACCGGTGAAGTAAGCCGATATGGTGCCTTTCGTTACGGCGGCAATCTCGACCGGCACCTTGACCTTGTCGTCCTTCTTTCCGTTGGTTCCGGCGCGCCCGTTCTTGCTGCAGCCGGCGGCCCCGGCTGCTGCAATCGCCACACAAGTCATCAGCAGTAGATATTTCATTCTCATGAACGGCCCCCCTCGAGAAATATGACTATCGTTTATACGCGCCGGGTAATAATAAGTTGCGATTAGTTCCGGGCTTTTTTTCGCGGGGCGCTTGTGGTACAATCGAGCCTTCAATAACGGCAGCGCCATATCAGCCAAGGAGGGTCAGCATGGTCTTCGGTGGTTGTCTGAAAAGGGGTTTCGCGGCTCTTGTCCTGCTGCTCTGTCTCGCGCCGCCCGCCGCCGCGCAGCTCAACGAACAGCTGTCCGCATATACGGGGGCGAACGCGACCGGGTACCTGCAGCCGCTCGCGGACGCGATCGGCGCGAACCTCAACGCCGGCATTTTCCGCACCGCGTCGATTCCCCGGATGGCGCCGAAGATACGGATCGAGCTCGAGGTCATGAGCGTCTTTTTCGGCGACGACGACCGGACCTTCCGGGCCGTCACCGAACGGGGATTCACCCCCGTGCAGTACGCGGACGCGCCGACCGCGGTCGGATCGACCGAGGCGGTCATCGTCGAGGGGGACGCGGGAACGGCCTTCGCGTTTCCCGGCGGGCTCGATCTCAACTCCTTCGCGCTCGCCGCGCCGCAGATCCGCGTGGGCGGTCTCTTCGGCACGGAACTGATCGTGAGATACTACGCGATGAACATCAGCGAATCGGAATCGGAGGATTCGTCGGACGACAATCTGGGCGACATCAGCCTCTTCGGCATCGGCGCGAAGCACAGCATTTCCCAGTATCTGCCCGCCCCGTTCCCCGTCGACCTCTCCGCCGGCTTCTTCTGGCAGACGTTCGACGTCGGCGAGAACGACCGGGGGGACCGGCTCATCTCCTCGAAGGCGCTCTCGATCGGCGTCCAGGCGAGCAAGATGGTCGTCAGGTTCGTCGAGCCGTACGCCGGGCTCTCGTACGATACGCACACGCTGGACGTCTCGTACGACAGCGAGGAGGACGGCGTGACCACGACGAACGATATCGATTTCGAGAAGGACAGCACCCTGCACCTGACGCTCGGGCTCATGCTCGAGTTCCCGGTCGCCAAGGGATTCATCGAATACAACGTCGCGGGGATGAACAGCTTTTCGTTTGGTATCGCGTTGGGCATGTGACGAGATGTTTCGAGCATGAGGAGCGTGAACTACATGAACGCAACACTGAAGAAAACGGGTCTTCTGCTGGTCATGACGGGGCTCATCCTGGTCGCGGCGGGGGGCTGCATCATGGAAGACAGGGTCATCGAGATCGTCGTGAGCGAGACGACGTGCATCGATTTTCCCGAGTATCACACCTCGTCGACGTTCGTCACGCCGGCGACGGTCGATTACGCGGAGCAGATCAACGAAATCCTCATGGACAACGACCTGTCCCGCGATGATATCGTGTCCGCCCGGCTCGTGAGCGCCTCCTACGGCGTCACCGACTTTCCGGCGCATGCGGACTGGGCGATCACCGGAGCGGTGACCGTGCAGCGCGAGGACGTTTCGGACGGACCGGATACGCTCTACGCGTATACGACCCTCTCGGTCGCGGATGCCCTCGGCAAGACGCTGCCGGCCGTTCTGAACGCCGCCGGCGTCGGTGTCCTCAACCGGGCGCTGGCCGATTTCATCGCAGGGGAGAACCCGGTGCTCACCTTCGAGGTCACGAACAGCGGCGTGGCTCCGGCTCCGAGCGTCGACGATCCGCTCGTGTTCGAGTGGAACGGCTGCATCGTCATCGACATCGTGGCGAAGAGCGAGGCCGAAGTCCCGGATCCGTTCTGAGCGCTAGAATCTCACGTCGAGGGCGAGGCCCGGGCGACCGAGCGTGAAATCGGGGCGCAGGCTCATCCTGCCCCCCGCGGTGCGGTGAATTCGCGGGATGATGTAGCCGACGGCGCCTCCGATGGCCGCGCCGGCGATGACGTCGGTCGGGAAGTGTTTCCCCGCCTCGTATCGCAGAAATCCGACCCCCGCGGCCGCGAGGAGCGAGCCCGCCCAGACGTAGGGCCGCGCCGCCGAGTCCGGATTGTAATCCCCGTACACCGTCGACAGGAAGGCCGCCGAGGCGAACGCCACGGAGGCGTGGCGCGAGAAGAACGACTTTTCCGCGTCGGCCGTCGTCTTCTCGCTCATCGGGGCGTCCTCGTTGTAGACGAAGGGGCGGATGCGATCGACCGCGAGCTTCGTGACCTCCGGAAGGACGACGGCGAGGGCCATCGTTTCGGCGTAGAGCAGCGTGCACGTCCCCCGATCCCCGCGCACGCGGTCGTCGAGCAGGAGGGCGGCGGGCGCCGCGATGACCGCCAAGAGAACGACGTCGCTCGCGTTGGCGGCGGCCTCCGAGTAGTTCCAGGTCGCGCTCCGGTCGAACGGATTGACCGATTCGCGCGACAATCCCGCGATCTTCTCCTCGGCGAGCGGTTCGGCCTCCCGGTTGACGAGAATGGCGGCGAGGTAGGCAGCGGCGCTCCCCCCGGCGATCCAGCCGTCCTTCGTCCGGTCCAGCCGGTAGGGGGACGCTCCGCCCGCCGGGCCCGCGATAACGGCGGCCGCGAGAACGATGCATGCGATTCTTCGTGCCCGGTACATATATGGAGGGGCATTGTAGCGCATGCGGTCCGGCGATCCGCACAGGAAAAAACAAGATTGAGTTTCCTCCCGGCCGGGCATGCGATATAATTTCCTGACAGGAAAGAGGGGGAGCGAATGAAAGGGATTCTCCTGCCCGCGGCATGTCTCGTGGTGATCGTCTTCGGCGCCCGGGCCATGAGCTCGTTCCTGAGCGTCATTCTGCTCGGGATTCTGCTCGCGTACAGCCTGAGCCCGGTGCCGATCTGGCTCATCCGGAAGCGCCTGCCGGCGCCCG
>JBFYZJ010000147.1:0-11524 GCA_041309565.1 Candidatus Krumholzibacteriota bacterium | reverse complement strand
GCAGTTCAAGGAGTTCTTCCGCGAGCCGGAGATCATCTTCTGGGCCTTCGTGCTGCCCATCGTCCTCTCGTGGCTCCTCGGCGTCGCGATCGGCTCGGGGGGAAGCACGGTGTCCGGCGCGGTCGCGGTCGTGGAGAGCCCGGAGGCGACGCGGGAATACTGGGCCTCCTGGATCGCGCGCGCGAAGGGGAATCCCGGCGGGGATCACGACATCGAATTCGAGATTCTCGCGCGGGACGAGGCGATCCTCGCGCTCAAGAAAGGAGAGATCGCGCTCTTCATCGACCGCGTCCCCGGAAGCGACGCGGTGCGCTACTCCTTCGATCCGCGGAGCGGCGAGGCGCGGACGGCGCACCTCGTCATCGAGCGCGCGCTCGACGGCGGCCGGACGGCGGGAACGGCTCCGTCGGAAGTCGTCGAGTTGAAGATCCAGGGGACGCGCTACGTCGATTTCCTCGTCCCGGGGCTCCTCGCGATGGACATCATGAGCTCGGCGCTCTGGGGAATCGGCTGGGCGCTCATCGAGATCCGCATCAAGAAGCTCCTGCGCCGCATGGCGGCCACCCCGATGCGCAAATCGATGTTTCTCGCGTCCCATTTCGTGACGCGCCTCGTCGTGAACACGATCGAGTTTCTCGCCCTCTTCGGCTTCGTGTACTTCTACTTCGGCGTGCGGATCCAGGGAAGCGTGCCGGCCCTCGTCGCCGTGTTCGTCGCCGGCAACATGGCCTTCGCGGGGCTCTCGATCCTCATGTCGTCCCGGACGGCCAATCCCCGCGTCGGAAACGGCCTCATCAACGCGATCACGTTCCCGATGACCCTGCTCTCGGGCGTGTTCTTCAGCTATCACCATTTCCCCGATTGGGCGATCCCGATCGTTCGGAAGCTTCCGCTCGCGATGCTCGCCGATTCGATCAGGAGCATTTTCAACGAGGGAGCGGGATTCGCCCAGGTCGCGATCCCCGCGTTCGCCCTCGCGGTGATGGGCGTGGTTTGCTTCTACGCCGGCATGCGAATCTACAAATGGTATTGATCGCGCGCGGCATTCCGCCGAATTTTCTTTCGTGCGGCTTTCCCGCATGATACGTTTGAACGCGAAGGAGCGGCGGCGGACGGGCGGGGGCTCCCGCAACGGTTATTCGAACGAAGAGCGAGGAGGAACGATATGAAGCGCGTGGTTTTCCTGGTAGTTGCGATCGTCATCGCGACCGGAGTCGCATTTCCCGTGTATGCCGAGGCGCCGAAGACGATGCAGCTTCCCGCGCCGCAGATGGACGGCGGCATGCCCCTCATGAAGGCGCTGAAGCTGCGTTGCACGGCGAGGGAGTACGCGGCCGACGCGCTCCCCGCGCAGGAGCTGTCGAACCTGCTCTGGGCCGCGTGCGGCATCAACCGGCCCGAGAGCGGGAAGCGCACGGCGCCGACCGCGATGAACAAGCAGGAAATCGACGTCTACGCCGCTCTTCCCGAGGGGCTGTACCTGTACGACGCCAAAGCCCATTCGCTGAATCTGGTCGTCGCGCAGGATCTCCGCGGAGCGACCGGAAAGCAGGAATTCGTGAAGGAGGCGCCGGTCAATCTCGTCTTCGTGGCGAACTACACGCGGATGGGGGAAGGGCCGCAGGAGATGAAGGATTTCTACGCCGCCATGGACACCGGCTACATCAGCCAGAACGTCTATCTCTACTGCGCCTCGGCCGGGCTCGTGACGGTGGCGCGCGGCTGGGTCGACAAGGACGCGCTCGCGAAGGCCATGAATCTCGGGGCCGATCAGAAGATCATGCTCGCGCAAACGGTCGGATATCCGAAGAAGTAGCTCGCCGTGATTCCGGTTCGCACAGGGCAATCGAACGGGCGCGCCTCGGCGTGCGAGACGTGCCCGCGCGCGTGCGGCGTCGAACGCTCCACCGGCGCGTTCGGGTACTGCCGCTCGGGGAGCGGGCTCGAGATCGCGTCGATCTGTCTGCACCGCGGCGAGGAGCCCGCGATCTCGGGCGAGCGCGGGATCTGCAACGTCTTTTTCTCGCACTGCAACCTGCAGTGCATGTACTGCCAGAACGAGCAGATCAGCAGAAACGATTCGCCGGCGCGGAGCATGAGCCTCGAGGACGCCGTCCGGACGGTGTCCCGGCTCCTCGACGAGGGAGCGCCGTCGATCGGCTTCGTTTCGCCGTCGCACATGATTCCCCAGATGCGCTCGATCGTCGAGGCGCTCCGCGAGACGGGCCGCCGGCCGGTCGTCGTGTTCAACACGAACGCGTACGACCGTCCGGAGACGATCGCCTCGATCGAGGATCTCGTCGACGTTTATCTCCCCGATTTCAAGTATATGGATCATTCGCTCGCGCTCGAGCTTTCGGGGGCGTGGGATTACCCCGAGGTCGCGCGCGCCGCGCTCCGCGAGATGCACCGGCAGAAGGGATCGAGCCTCGCGCTCCGGGACGACGGCACGGCCGGTTCCGGGCTCATCATCCGGCACCTGATTCTCCCGGGACAGACGGAGAACAGCAAGGCGGTGCTCAGGGCGATCGCGGAGGAGCTGTCCCCGTCGCTGCACATTTCCCTCATGTCGCAGTACTACCCGTCCACGGCGGTCGCGGGGCATCCGTGGCTCGGGAGATCGATCACGCGCGCCGAGTACGACGAGGTGCTCGACGAGCTCGAGCGACTCGGGTTTTCGCGGGGATGGGTGCAGGAGCTCGAGAGCGAGAAGACCTACCGGCCCGACTTCACGAAACCGCATCCGTTCGAGTGAAGCGCAGCGCCGCCCGCGCGCGGCGCCGCCCGCCGCGGTCTACCGGCGCGCTTTCCGCCGCACGGCTTCCTTGATCCGCTGCACGTGTCTGCGCCCGAGCGCCTTGACCTCGCAGCCGAGCTCGAAATAGCGCCGGATATCGGCGTCGGACAGGATGCCGAAGCAGTCGATGACGGCGACGGGGCCGCCCGCCTTCTTCACGATCCAGGACGGATCGAGCTTCAGATACGGATCGTGCGGCACCGCGAAGATGACCGCCTCGACTCCCGTGAGCGCCTTACCGAGGTCCTTGGCGACCCGGATCTTCCTGAGATCCTCCTGATTGCGGAAGAAGCGACTCCACGAATGCCCCGGAGACGGGTAGGCGTCCTGCAGCTCGAGCTCGTACCAGTGCTCGACGTAGGGATCGTGCACGCGCATGGAGGCCCCCATCTCGGTGAGCTTCCGCAGGACCAGTTCGCTCCCGCTGTACCGCGTGTCCCCGACGTCCTGCCGGTAGCTCGCGCCGCAGATGAGCACGTCGGCCCCCGCGATGTAGCGCCCCATGTTGCGCAGCGCGTCGCGGACGAGCTCGGCGACGTGGAGCCCGCGCGTGTCGTTGATGTCGATCGCCGTCGGCGTGATCTTGAACACGGAGTCGCCGTCCTCGAAGCCGAGGATGTGCTGATACGCCCAGTAGCCGAGCCCGCCGTCCTTCGGCAGGCAGTATCCGCCGACGCCGGGGCCCGGGAATATCATGTTGCTGTGCGTCGGCCGCATCCGGATCGCCTTGATGACCTTCGTAAGGTCGACGCCGTTGCGCTCCGCGAAGAGGCTCCACTCGTTGAGGAACGCGAGGATCGTGGCGCGGTACGAGTTCTCAACGATCTTCGTCGTTTCCGACTCGATCGGCCGGTCCATGACGGTGAGGGGAAAATCCTTCGTGTTGAGGACCTCGCGGAGGAACTTCTCGACGCGTCTCGTCGCCTCGGGGGTGCAGCCCGAGCAGACGCGCCAGAAATCGCGTATGCTGCGCACGTACTCGCGTCCCGGCATCACGCGCTCGAAGCTATGGGCAAGGAGCGGCGCCGATTTGATGCCGCGCTCGGCGAAGGCGCGCTTGAGGATCGGCCACACGATGAACTCCGTCGTGCCCGGCGCCACCGTCGTCTCGATGAGCACGAGGCATTTCGGGCCGATCTTCTCGCCGACGGTCCGCATCGTCGCCTCGAGGGCGGCCATGTCGGCCTCCCCCGTGCGCATGTCGCCGAGGTCGTGCTTGAGGTAGTCGCACTGGACGTCGATGACGACGCAGTCGGCGAACGCGAGAACGTCGCTCGCGAAGGTCGCGGTGAAGGTCTTCTTTTCCTTCACCGTCCGCGCGATGATCTCGTCCACCTCGGGATCCTCCGCCTTGACGGGGGCGGTGCCGCGGTTGAGGACCGGGATCTTCCAGTAGCTCCGGGTGCTCGGCCGCTGGCAGCCGATGACGAACTTGCTCGGCGTTCCCTTCCTGTCGGTCGTATCGGCGACGATTGCGGCCATGACGACGCCGACGAATCCCACGCCCATGACGACGACGATCTCCTTCCGCTCCCGCCGCGCGCGCTGCACGAGGAGCTGGACGCGTTTGATCTCGGCGGCGTATTCATCCTTTCGGGGAAGGAGGAACCTCTCGCCGTCCGGGCTTATCGAGAACTCCGGGGCCGCCGTGAAGCCGACCGCTCTGCGTTGAGCCATGGAACGAACCTCCTCGTCGCGGATATCCGAATCGATTGCGTCGAGCGCAAGCGTACGGGCTTGCGCACGGAAAGGAAACAGAAAAATAGTCGCGCGGCCGGGCCGGGAGCGCTATACTGGGCGTCGACATACACCGGGGAGGAAGAACGATGAGTGCGGAACGAAATGGGGGAACGGCGGAGTTCAGGGGGAAGGCGGCGAATCTCTGCGCGCTCGCCGAATATCAGCGGGGGGCGGTCGTGAGCAGGACGCTCATCGATCGGAAAATCGGCACGGTGACGATCTTCGCGTTCGACGAGGGGCAGGGCCTGAGCGAGCATACGGCGCCGTACGACGCGTTCGTGCAGATCGTCGACGGCGAGGCCGAGATCACGATCTCGGGCGCGCCCCTGACGGCGCGCGCCGGCGAGATCGTCATCATGCCCGCGGGAGCGCCGCATTCGCTCAGGGCGCTCAAACGGTTCAAGATGCTGCTCACGATGATACGGGCGTGACGCGGCGGCCCGGCGGGATCGGACGGTATCGATCGCGGTCTCGCCGGTTGCGCGGAGGCCCGGGACGTGCTAGTCTTTCGCCGCGCGGTCGAAGCCGTCGCTCGGCGGATGCGCGCGGTGCGGACGATGGGGGAGGGGTGCGGGACGGCGGGATCGCCCGCTCGCCATGATCGTGTTCCCGTTCGACAATTGAAGAGGGGCGGTTGCCTGGAGGTGGATGATGGGGTGTTCGGAAGCGGCACGGCTCTGGCTCGAGATCTTTCTCGCGCGGGGAGCGCGGCCGGACGCGTGGGTCTCGCTCGCGCTCGGCGCGTCTCTCGAGGAAGTCGTCGCCCGGCTCGGGAGCGAGCCGGAGCGGGAGCGTTTGAGCAGGTTCCTCGACCGCCGGATCGAGCCGGCGAATCGCACGCTCCTCGAGGAGCAGCTCGCGCGCATCGAGCGGGAAGGCTGGGAACTCGTCTCGCTGTCGGACGAGTCATATCCGCCCCTGCTGCGCGAAATCCCCGACCCGCCGCCGGTCCTGTTTTGCGCGGGGGATCCGGCGGCGCTCGCGCGGCCGGCGATATGCGTGGTCGGCTCGCGGCGGAGCTCGCGGCGCGGCCTCGCGAATGCGTCGAACATCGCCCGGGAGCTCTCGGAGCGCGGCATCCACGTCGTGAGCGGGCTCGCGCGCGGGATCGACGCCGCGGCGCACGAGGGAGCCCTCCTCGCCGCGGGGGGCACGTCGGCCGTGCTCGGAAGCGGGGTGGACGTGATCTATCCCGCGGAGCACATCGCGCTCGTCGAGCGGATCGCGGAGCGCGGATGCGTCCTCTCGGAGTTTCCGCTCGGCACGCCCCCGCTGAAGCATCACTTTCCGCGGCGAAACAGGATCCTGAGCGGATGCACGCTCGGTGTCGTCGTCGTCGAAGCGGATATCGGCAGCGGCGCCATGGGAACGGCCCAGTGGGCCGGCGAACAGGGGCGGGAGGTGTTCGCGGTGCCCGGGCCGATCGATTATCCGGGGAGCAGGGGGCCGCACCGGCTCATCCGCGAGGGGGGGACGCTCGTCGAGAGCGCCTCTGATATCGTCGACGCCGTTCCCGGCCTCGCCGCGCGCACCGCGCGGCGGGCGCAGGGCGGGGGAGCAGACGTCCGGGAGCGGTTCAGCGATGACGAGCGAGCCCTGCTCTCCGCGCTCGATACCGAGTCGAAACATATTGATGAGCTGCTTCGATTTTGTCATATTCCTCCTGCGGTCGCGCTGCCTCTACTGCTCGATCTCGAGATGCGGGGCATCGTCGTATCGTGCGGGAGCGGAGCATACGCGCTCGCCCGGCCGCTCGAGAGCTCTGACGAACGTTGAACCGATGGAACAGGCCACCCAAAACGGAACGCGCGCGGCGACGCGGAAAACCGTCTCCGTCGTGAAGTGCGCGCGGTACGAGCCGGCCTCGCTCCGAGACGCGCTGCGGCGGGCCCTCGAGCCGCTCGGCGGGATCGAGGCGTTCGTGCGGAGCGGGCAGCGCGTGCTCCTCAAGCCCAATCTCCTCTCCGCGAAGGATCCCGAACGAGCCATCACGACGCACCCCAATCTCGTCGAAGCGGTCGCCGAGGCGGTCCGCGGCGCCGGCGCCGTGCCGTTCATCGGCGACAGCCCCGGCGGCGCGATCCGGGGGATCAAGCGCGTCTGGACGAACACGGGAATGGAGGAGATGGCGCGGCGCGCCGGCATCGAGCTCGTGAACTTCGAGGCCTCCGGCTCGAAGGCGATCCCGTTCGGGAAATACACGTTCTACATCTCGAAGCCGGTGCTCGAAGCGGACGTCATCATCAATCTGCCGAAGCTCAAGACGCATTCGCTCACGCTCATGACGTGCGCGGTGAAGAACATGTTCGGCGTCATGCCGGGATTCCGGAAAGGGGAGCAGCACAAGAAGTATCCGAAGCCCGGCGAGTTCGCCGACATGCTGGTGCATCTCTACAAGCTCGTCACGCCGTCCCTGAACGTCGTCGACGCCGTGCTCGCGATGGAAGGCAACGGTCCGAGCTCCGGCACGCCCCGCATGCTCGGGATGCTCATGGCCGGAGAGGACGCCGTCGCGATCGACGCCGTGGCGGCGAGGATCATCGGCTTTCCCGAGGGATTCGTCGACACGACGCGCATCGCGGCGGAGATGGGGCTCGGCGAGGGGAGCATCGGGAAGATCACGCTGCTCGGCGACGCGGCGGGGGAGCGGGCCGAGGGATTCGCGCTCCCCTCGAACAGGGGGCTGAAGCTCGTGCCGCGGCCGCTCGCGAAGCTCGTCGCGCCGTTTGTGTGGGTGAAGCCGGTGATCGTGCCGTCGACGTGCACCGGGTGCGGTTTCTGCGCGGACAGCTGCCCCGTTCAGACGATCAGGAAGGAAGGGGCCGTCTGCCGCATCGAGGACAAGCGCTGCATCAAGTGCCTGTGCTGCCACGAGCTCTGTCCCGAGTCGAGCATCGAGATTAAGCTGAGTTTCCTCGCACGTTTCTTCGCGTAGAATTCGGAAAGGCGGAGCGCATGCATCCCGTCGCGCGCAGGATCAAGCACCGAATCGAGCTCGCCGGCGTGCGCCTTCTCGTTGCGCTGCCGCGCGCATTCCCGCTCAGAACGTCGGTCAGGCTCGGCGGGTCGCTCGGGCTCTTCTTTTTCGACGTGGCGCGGATGCGCCGCCGCGTGACCCTCGAGAACCTCGACCGCGCGTTCGGAGATACGCTCGACGCGCGGGAGAAGGTCCGGATCGGCCGCGCCTCGTACGTGAATTTCGCGAAATCGATCATCGAGTTCGCTTCGCTCGCCCGCCTCGGGAGAGAGGACTATCCGCGGATCGTCCGGTTTCGGGGCATCGAGCACCTGCGCGAATCGGTCGCGCGGGGGCGCGGCGCGATCGCCGTGACCGGGCACTTCGGCAGCTGGGAGTTCCTCGGCGGCGCCGTCGCCGCAACCGGGCTCCCCGTCGATTTTCTCGTCGGCGAGCAGCAGAACAGCCTCGTGAACGACTTGATGAACGATCTCAGACGATCGGCGGGGATCGGCATCATCGAGCGCGGGGTCGCCGCGCGCGGCGTGTTCGATTCGCTGAAAAAAGGCCGGATCGTGGCCCTCCTGGCCGACCAGGACGCGCGCGGGGCGGGGGTCTTCGTCGATTTTTTCGGGACGCCGGCTTCGACGTTCCAGGGGCCGGCGCAGTTCGCGGTCCGCACGGGCGCGCCGCTCGTCTGCTGCGCGATCGTGCGCGGAGCGGACGAGACGCACGAGGCGATTCTGTTCCCGCCGATCTATCCGCGCCCGGGCGCGGAGCGCGAGGCGGAGGTGCTCCGCCTCACGCAGGAGCATGTGAAGATTCTTGAGGAGTGCGCGCGCCGGCACCCCGAGCAGTACTTCTGGGCGCACCGGCGATGGAAGACGAGCCCCCCGGTCAGCCCTTCGACGACTTCTTCTCCTGACCCTGGCCGGTGAGGCTCTGGAATCCGATGGGGCTCCCGTCGGGCCGGTTTCCCTTCTGGGGCGCGACCGGGATCGCGCCGAACGCCTCTTCGTACTGCTTGATGGCGCCTGCGAGGACCATTTCGAGCGATTTCGCGGACTGCGGTGTCATGATGATTCGCGCGAATATCTTCGCCTTGTTGATCCCCGGCACGACGCGCGCGAAATCGAGAATGAATTCGCTCGCCGTGTGCGCCGTGAGGACGAAATTCGAATAGATGCCCTCGGCCGCCTTCTCGTCGAGCTCGACGGGTATCGGTTGCTGCTGTTGCTGGTGTTTCTCCATTGCCGCTCCTTTTCTTGCGGTCGTCTTTCTGCTATGATGTATCAGCTTTGAAGGGGCGCGTCAAGGCCCATCGGGGCGCGCGACGGAAAGGAAACCGATGTCCCTGAGATGTCCGAAATGCGGCCGCGAGCACGACGTCACGCTCTTCGAGCTCGGGCGGGAGGTCGTGTGCTCGTGCGGCCGACGGCTCTCGTTGAAGGACGCTCGCGAGGGGGCCGGCACCGCGGGGGGCCGGGAGCCGATCAGGAATATCGACTGGGACAAGTTCGAAAAAGAGATATTCGACGCGGCGAACGCGCGTTCCCGCTGGGCTGATGGGGAGCGGGTGGCCCAGATCAGGGGGATGGCCGACCGCATCTCCGCGCTCATCACCGGGAGCGATCTCCCCCGTGTCGATATCGAGATCGAGGTGCGGAAATTCCGCGAATTCGTCCTCGAGCATTTTCCCGAGAAGGAAGAGCTTTTCAAGACAATATATATCAACCGGTTCATACGTTTGTGGGAGGATAATCGAAAAGGCGAGGGACCGCTGTTCGGGTGGCACCGGCGCGGCATTTGAGCGTGCGGGCGGCGCGGCAGGGAAGCGGCGCCGCGGCGACAAATATCCTTGATTAGCCCTCGCGATGTGCGGTATATTCCCGAAAGTATAAACTATAGTGAAAGAGGCAGTTCGCCCCTTCCGTCCGGGAATCAACCGGAGAACTGAGCGTCTGTTGATGCGTAAGAGCAGGGTGAGAGCAATTTGTCGTTCGATGCGCCGCGCCCGGGTCGCCGTCATCGGCGATATCATGCTCGACCGCTACATCTGGGGATCGGTCGACCGCATCAGTCCCGAGGCTCCCGTCCCCGTCGTCGCCGTCGCCGATACGACGATCCGTCCCGGCGGCGCCGCGAACGTGGCGTGGAATCTCCTGTCCCTCGGCGTGAGAACGTCGCTCGCCGGCGTCGTGGGCCGGGACCGGTCGGGGGACGAGCTCAAGAGCCTCCTGAAGAGCAAGGGCCTGTCCCCGGCGTCGATTCTCTCGGATTCCCGACGACCGACGACCGAGAAGATCCGCATCATCGCCCACAGCCAGCAGGTGGTCCGGGCGGATTTCGAGCTGGTCGAGCCGATGCGCGATCCGCTGCTCGGGAAGCTCCTCGCAGCCGTGCGGCGCGCGGTCGCGGGAGCGGATGCGGTCATCGTCTCCGATTACGGGAAAGGCGTCGTCACCGGGGAGGTCATGGATCTCGTGCGGTCGCTCTGCGCTCGCCGCGACGTTCCGTTCCTCATCGATCCGAAGGAGGGGCACTTCTCCCTCTATCGCGGCGCCTACGCGGTCACGCCGAACAAGAAGGAAGCGGGGGGGTTCTACAACAGACGGATCAGGAGCGACGAGGATCTCGCGTTCGTCGGAACGTCGCTGCTCCGCGACCTCGACGCGGCGGCAGTTCTCATCACGCGGGGGGAAGAGGGGATGACGCTGTTCCGGACGGGCGCTCGTCCGCGCCATTTCCCCGCGCGGGCGAGCGAGGTGTACGACGTGACGGGAGCGGGAGACACCGTGATCAGCGTGCTCGCCGCCGGGCTCGCCGCCGGAGGCTCGATCCACGAGTCGATCGAGATCGCGAACGCGGCGGCGGGGATCGTCATCAGGGAGCTCGGAACCGCGGCCGTCACGCCCGCGGAGCTCGAGACGGCGTTCTAGGAGCGTTCGGATGGCCGATGTGCGAGACAAGATGCTTTCCCGCGGCGCGCTCGGGCGTTTCAGGGCGCGGAGCGGGAAGAAGCGCATCGTTTTCACCAACGGGTGCTTCGATATTCTGCACCGGGGGCACGTCGAGCTTCTCCGCCGGGCGAAGAGCTGCGGCGACGTGCTCGTCGTCGGCCTCAACTCGGACGCGTCGGTCAGACGCCTCAAGGGACGCCGGCGTCCCCTCGTGCGGGAGCGTGACCGGGCGTTCGTGCTCGCGGCGCTCGAGGCGGTCGACCGGGTCGTCATCTTCGACGAGGACACGACGCTCGAGACGATTCGCGCGCTCGAGCCCGACGTGCTCGTCAAGGGATCCGAATACGGAAAGGGGCACATCGTGGGCGCGGACATCGTCGAAGGACGAGGCGGCCGCGTCGTCCGCGTGCCGATGAAGAAGGGTTTTTCGACGTCGTCGTTGATCGAGAAAATACGGAGGTGAGCGTTTCCTTTATGAAGCGTAAAAGAATCGTCATCATGGGAGCCGCAGGGAGAGATTTCCATAATTTCAACACGCTCTATCGGGGGAGAAAGGACGTCGAGGTCGTCGCCTTCACGGCCACCCAGATCCCCGATATCGAGGGGAGAAAATACCCCGCCTCGCTCGCCGGGGCGCTCTATCCCAAGGGGATTCCGATCGTCGCCGAGTCCGAGCTCGCCGAGCTCATCGTGAAGCACGGCATCGACGAAGTGATGTTCGCGTACAGCGACGTCTCGAATCAGTACGTCATGGAGAAGGCCGCGCTCGTGAACTCCCTCGGCGCGCATTTCACCCTCGCCGGCGCCGCGCCGACCATGGTCAAGAGCGTGAAGCCCCTCATCTCGATCTGCGCGGTGCGCACGGGGAGCGGCAAGAGCCAGACGACGCGCCGGGTCGCCGATATCCTCATCGAGGCGGGGTACAAGGTCGTCGCGATCAGGCATCCGATGCCCTACGGCAACCTCGCGAAGCAGAAAGTCCAGCGGTTCGCCACGCTCGACGACCTCGTGAAGCACGAGTGCACGATCGAGGAGATCGAGGAGTACGAGCCGCACATCGTCAGCGGCACG
>JBFYZJ010000146.1:0-4398 GCA_041309565.1 Candidatus Krumholzibacteriota bacterium | reverse complement strand
GCAGTTCGACGAGGGGGCGGCTTTCGAACTCTTGCGCGCCGACGGCCGTGCTGCCCGTGTCGCGGCTCCGATATGGGAGGCGATCGCTCCCACGGTTTCCCGTGATGGCCTTTCGTTCGGTTTCGTGGACGGCGCCGTTGAAGCGGGGGCGCAGTACCGTTACCAGGTGCGGATTTCGGACGCAAGCGGAAGCCGCACGCTCTTCGAAACGGAGATTATATCGACGCCGAGGCTCCCCCTCACGCTCTCCCAGAATGTTCCGAATCCCTTCAATCCATCGACGACGATCCGCTACTACCTGCCCGAGAAATGCCGCGTGAAGGTCGAAATATATGACGTGGCCGGCAGAACGATCGCGACTCTCGCCGACCGGGATCAGCCGGCCGGCCATTACTCGATCGCATGGAATGGACGGGACAATCTCGGGAAGCCGGCCGCTTCGGGCATCTACTTCTGCCGCCTTCGAGCCGGGAAGGAAATGCGTTCGCGCAAAATGGTCCTGCTCCGATAATGAGGCAGCCGCCCCGGGCGCTACCGGGGCGGCTGCGGGTTTGCTCGCGCAGGCGCGCGAGCCTACTCGAACAAGCTCTTGATGCCTCCCCAGCTCGTCGTCTCGACGGCGAGCTTCGTGCCGTACGGGTCGTCGGCCGTGCTGCATTCGCCGTTGAAGACGAACGTGCCGCCGATAGCGTGATACATCGGATAGGCCGGCTGGCAGAGCAGGACGACGACCGCGTTGTAGTTGGGCGATTCCGACACCTTCACGGTGAACGTGCCCGTCTCGGAGAAGTTCACGACCGGAATCGTCCCCATGTAGGAGACGGTCTCGGCGCCCGAGCACCAATCCTCGCCGCAGCGGACAACGACGTCGATGCCCCCCGCGAGGCTGCCGTAGGTCATGAACGCCCCGGGCCATTCGGGCTCGAGGAACGCGACGCCCCCCGACGACTTCTCCAGCTTGAACGCCATGCCGCTCGCGATCTCGGGCCCGTCCCCCCGAACGTACATGAGGTACATCGGCACGCTCTGGCAGCAGGCGAGCTCCGCGGAGCACACCGTCGCCGACTGATCCGCGAAGAGCGACAGCATGCCGTCGCAAGCACAGGCGCCGCCGGCCAGCCCCGCGACGATAATCGCAACCGAGAGCAGTGTCTTCATAGTTCCGCCCCCTTCCCGATTCGAGGCCTTGTGTCGACCCGCGCTGCGTTGTGGTGTGAGTCTCGATACCAATATAATCGAGCGAGCCTGCCGCGTCAATCCAGGTGAACGATGTCCTCAGGATGATAGAGCGACAGGAAGAGCAGCATATAGTCGCGCAGATGGCGGGTGAGAAGGAAATTGTTGCGCACGTGCTCCCGCCCGTTCTCGCCCAGCTTGCGGGCGTACTCGGGGCTGCTCAGGAGCTGCTTGATCGCGAAAGCGGCCCCTTCGACCGAGTGGCAGAGAAGCCCCGAATACTTGTGCGTCACCTGGAGCGGGATGCCTCCGACACTCGAGGCGACGACGGGCTTTCCCTTCCAGAGCGCCTCCGACACGGTGAGCCCGAAACCCTCCCTGATCGATTTCTGGACGATAACGTCCGAAGCGCGCTGAAGCGCGTTGACCTCGAGGTCGTTCTGCGGCAGGAGGAGCACATGAATGTCGGGATCGTTCGCCGCCCGCTCGTTCACCTCCGCGAGAACCTGCGCTCCCTCGGGATCGTCCGTCGCCGTGCCCCCCGCGAGGATCAGCCTGCAGTCGACGTACCGCTTCACCTGAATATACGCCTCGATGACGCCGACCGGATCCTTGAGGCGGTCGAAGCGGGAGATCTGGGTCACGATCGGCTTGTCGCGGGGAACGCCGTGCTTCGCGAGCACCGCGCCGACCTCCTCGTCCGACAGATCGCGATTCTTGTCGCTGAGCGGATCGATCGAGGGAGCGATGAGGAACTGCCTGATGGGAAGCTGCGGGGAGAACGCCGGCGCCGAGAAGACCGCCGAATCGTAGCGGTCGATGTAGGCGCGGAGGAACTTCCATACCTTCCGGTCGGGATCCGACACGTCGACGTGGCACCGCCAGAGCCACTTGTTCCCGTCCCTCCGCTCGACGAGCGCGATCGGCTGCGGATCGTGGATGAAGACGATGTCGCCGTGTATGTCCACGTCCCGGACGTTCTCGGCGCTCGTCTCGCGGAAGATCTCGAAATCGCGCGCGGCGATCTCCTGCGGGCTCCCGTGGAGCGCGTTGTGGAACTTCTTCGTGACGGCGAAGAACTGCTCCCCTCCCTTGATGAGATCCCAGCGGGTGTCGACGCCGAGGTCGTGCAGGAGCGGAATCATGCGGTTCAGAATCTCCGCGACGCCGCCCCCCACGGAGGTGGAATTGATATGCTGGATGACCTTTCCCTGCAGCTTCCCGCCGAGGAGACGGAGATCGTCCACGATCGATTGGCCGACGATGGGAACGTATTCGTCGATGCGCGCCATGCTATTCCGATATCCTTCGCTCGATGAGCCCCATAATCGTCCTGCGCAGGCCGTCGAGAGTCCGCGTGTACGGATCGAGCCGCGAGATTTCGGCGGCGAGCTTCGTGTCGCCGAGCGACGTCTCGATCCAAAAGGAGAAATCGTTCGATCCCCGCTCGAGGCGCAGCCGCGCTTCGAACATATGGAAATAGATCGAGTCGGCGGTGATTTTGCCCAGGATGTCGTGCAGCTCCCGCAGATCGTACGCTTCGTAGGGCGTCGGCAGGATGAAGCTCACCGATTTAATGAAATGGAATTCCTCCCCCTCGTGCGCGAAACGGCGCTTCGACGACGGCTCGTCCGTCATGTATTTCTCGATGGTGTCGACGATCTTGTCCCGCAGACTGCGGATCGTCGGGTACCGTACCGTGTCGATGCTCGCGAGCTTCTCGCCGAGCCCGCTCTCGCCCAGAATCTCGGTGACCCAGTACGCGAAGTCGTTGGGCGGCTCGGGCGAGAGATACTGGTGCTGCTGAAGGTACCGGTGCGTATGGTGATAGATGCACGAGCCCGGCGCATCCTTGAGAGTTTCGAGCATCTCCCGCAGATTCCTCGCCCTGAGGCCCGTGAGCTCGGGCAGATTCAGCCTCGTATGAAACCGGAACGCCTTCTCCGTCCGCTTCAGAGCCCCCATGCGTCACCTCTCCTCCGGAAACCGCCCGGCGAGCATTGCCAGCAGCTCCCGCACTTCGCGCGGATCGTTGAGGTAGTACTCCGCGTACGAGATTCGAGGCCGCCCGACGAGAACCGGCCAGCCGCGCCCCCGGAGCGCCCTGAAGGCGTCCTCGTCCGTGACGTCGTCGCCGAGATACATCGCGAAAAGCTCCGGCTTCACGCCTTGATTCGACTCCGCCTCGAGGAGGCGCGCCACGATCGTTCCCTTGTCGCACCCGAGCGGCGGCCTGAGCTCGAGCACCATCGATCCCGCCCCGAGCTCGATTTCCCCCTCGCCGCCGTACGCCGACACCGTTTCATGGACGACCGCCTTGACGCGCGGCCTGTCCTCGTCCCGGACGAGCCGGTAGTGCACCGCGAGCGAAAATCCCTTATCCTCGATAATGACTCCCTCGAAGGGGGCGAGCGCGCCGGACAGGTTCTCCTTCATCCGCGCCATCACTGCGTCGGACCGAGGCTGCGCGAGAAGACGCGGCTCCTCGTTCGGCCGCACGACCTCCAGCCCGTGGTTCCCCACGTACGTGACGCCCGCGATTCCAACCTTGGCGCGCACGTCTCCGAGAGCCCTGCCGCTCACGACGGCGACGGCGCACGAGGGGATTCTCGTGAGTCTCTCCAGCTCGCGCCGCGTCTCCGCGGGGATCTCCGCCTCCGCGGGCGTGGGAGCGATGGGCGCGAGCGTGCCGTCGAAATCGAGCATCAGGAGGAGGCGCCTCCCGTCGACCGCCGCCTCGATCTCCCGCCGGTGATCGAACAAATGCTTCATGCCGCTCAGCTCCCGCTCTTCTTGAGCGCGGCGAGCTCCGTGATGATGCTCGCCGCCCACCGGTAGACGTTGTTCTCGGCGATCGTGCTGCGCATCGCCTCCATGCGCCTGCGCTTCTCGTCGGGCGGCATCTCGATCGCCGTCCTGATCGCGTCCGCGAACTCCTCGATTGAATACGGATTGACGAGCACGGCGTCGGCGAGCACGCGCGACGCCCCGGTGAACCGGCTCAGAACGAGCATCCCTTCCGATCCCCGTTTCGCCGCCACGTACTCCTTCGCGACGAGATTCATGCCGTCGTGGAGCGAGCTCACGATGCAGAGATCCCCCAGCGCGTAGTACGGCTTGATCTCCTCCGGCGAGAAATACCGGTTGAGATAGATGATGGGTTCCCATGCGCCGTCGGCGTATTTTCGGTTTTTCCGCTGAATCAGCTCGTCGATCTCGGCG
>JBFYZJ010000145.1:0-3754 GCA_041309565.1 Candidatus Krumholzibacteriota bacterium | reverse complement strand
TTTCAGGATCCCGCCGGGGGGCGAAACGAGCTCGATGCTCATCAGTCTCCCCATCGTCATCGTGATCCGCACGGCCGTGTTCTACGCGTTCGGGCTCTACCGCAGCATTTGGCGGTACACGACATTCGACGATCTCGTCCGCATCGCGAAAGCGGTCTCCATCGGATCCGCGATCATGGTCGTCTCGTTCACCCTGCTCTTCCGCTTCAAGTCGTTCCCGCGGTCCGTCTTTATCATCGACTGGTTCATTCTCGCCGTATTCATGACGGGCTCGCGCATCGCGGCGCGATGGTTCCACGAGCTTCCGTCGCGCGAGGAGATCGCCGGCGCGCGGGTGATCATCGCGGGGACCGGCCCGCTCGCCGAGATCATCTCGCAGCGCGTGCGAAAATCGGGCACGATGCGCGCGATCGGCTATCTCGACGACCGCGCCGAGATGACGCACCGCATGATCCACGGGCTCGAGGTGCTCGGCCCCATCGCGCGGGTGGAGGAAATCGCGCGCGCGCACCGCGCCGACGAGATCATCATCGCGGGCATGTCCGAGGGACGCATGACGCAGGAATCGCGCCTCCGGCTCGCCGAGGCGGGCATCCGCGTCCGCGCCGTCTCGGATCCGGCGGAGATCCGCGTCGAGTCCGAGGATCGCCGCGGAGAGCCCCCCTGCGCGCAGCGGAGCGTGCTCGTCGCCGGCAACGGGCCGCTCGTCGAGCGCGCGTGCGAGCTCTTCGTGGAAGCGGCGAGCCTCGTCGTCGTGTCCGACGAGAGCGCGGCGCTCGAACAGGCGTCGCGGCATCTGGAGACGGGCTATCCCCGTCCCTTGTTCTTCCTCGGCGTCGCGAACGAGCGCGGCTCGCTGCGGCGAGTGCTCGCCCTGCACCGCCCCGAATGCGTGTTCGCCGATTTCACGTTCCGCGTCGCGGACGTCAGGAACGCCGACGAGGCGTACCTGCGGACGGTGATGCTTCCGCTCGAGAAGCTCGCTTCGGAGACCGCGCGGTCGACGGAGGCGTCGCTCGTCGTGATCGAACGGGGCGTGAAGCCGAATGCCGGCGATACGGCGCGGGCGGCGGAGCTCCTGCTTCTCGACGCGTTCCGCCGGCATCCCGCGCGCCTCGCCGTCGTGCGTCTCGATGAGGATCCCGCCGTGTGGCAGTGGCCGCTGCTCATGAACGGTCTCCTCGAATCGGGGGGCGGGGTGTTCCGGCTCATCCCCGCGGCGGACGGTTCGGAAGGGCCTTCCATCGCGCCGTGCGTCATCGACGGCGTCGTGCCGGACTGCGCCTCGGCATGGCTCGAGGCGTCGCGGCTCCTCGACGACGGCGACGCGGCTTCCGCGATGCAGGTGCTCCGCACGATGGCGCGCCTGTCCCCGGTGAGGGATCATGCGCGGTGATCCTCGTCCCGGGACGGCCGCCGCGGTTCCTCTGGCGCTTCAGATCGTCCTCGGCGTGTTCGTTTCCGCCTCGACGTTTTCCATCGCGCTCACGCAGACCGCGCTCGGCGCGGCGCTCGTTCTCTGGGTCGTCTTCGTCCTGAGCGGTCGCGCGCCCGCGCCGCGCCGCACGATGCTCGATGTTCCGCTCCTCGTTTTCGTCGCCGTCTCCCTTGCGGCCGCGCTCCTCTCGGACGAACGCCTCGAGAGCCTCGCGAATCTGAAGAATCTCGCGCTCATGAGCGTTCTCTACCTCGTCGCGGCGCTCCTCGCGACGAGACGGGCGGCGCTCGGACAGCTCCTGGTGCTTCTCGTGTCGGCGGCTGCCGTGTCCGCGTACGGGATCGCGATCTATCTGCTCGGGAGGGGCGCCGGCACGCTCGGGCGCACTCCCGGTCCCTTCTCGAACGCGATGACCTTCGGCGGGATGCTCCTCATCCTGAGCTCGCTTGCCGTCGCCGTCGCGGTGGGGGGGGGCTCGCCCCGGAGACTGCGGCTCGCGGCGGCGTCCGCCGCGGCCGTTTCGCTCGCCGCGCTGTTCTTCAGCTTCACCCGGAGCTCGTGGCTGGGCGCCGTCGTGTCGACCACCGTCATCCTCGCGATCCTGCGGCGGAAGTGGCTCGTTCCCTTCGCCGCGGCGCTCGCGCTGTTCGTGATTCTGCTTCCGGGACCGTACCGCGACCGCGTGGAGAGCATCTGGAACCTGCGGCATATGACGAACGTTCACCGGCTCCAGCTCCTGCAGGGCGGGATCGCCATCGTCAGGGATCATCCGGTCATCGGCGTGGGCACGAAGGACCTCGCCGAAGAGTACCGGCGCACCATGCCTCCCGACGCCGTGCAGGTGTTCGGCCACATGCACAACATCTTTCTCCAGATCGCCGTCCAGATGGGATTCATCGGGCTCGCCGCGTTCTGCTGGCTGCTCGTTTCGTTCTTCCGGCTCATCGCGCGCAACCTGAAGCTCGATCTCCCGCCGCCCGAGCGGGCATGGGCCGCGGGATCCATCGGGGCGCTCGCCGGATTCGTCGTGAACGGTCTCTTCGAGTGGAACTTCGGCGACGCCGAGGTGGTGACCCTGCTCTATATCGTTCTCGGCGCCAATCTCGTCCTTCCCCGCCTCTCGCGGCCGGCGGCGGGCGGGGCGGCCGAACCGCGCGGGGAAACGCCCCGCGGCGAAAGCCCGTTTGCATCCGCGCCGCGTTTCGGTTAGAATTGGATTCATGAAGAAGCTCTGGTATCTCGTCGTCTCGATGCGGCCCCGGCAGTGGACGAAGAATCTCGTCCTCTTCGCCGGCGTCGTGTTCTCGATGCAGCTGTTCGAACCCTCGCTCCTCGAGCGGAGTCTCTACGGCTTCATCGTCTTCTGCCTCATGTCGGGCGCGATCTACATCGTCAACGACGTCTGCGACCGCGCGCGGGACCGCGAGCATCCCGCGAAGAAGAAGCGCCCGATCACGGCGGGGCTCCTGAGCCCGTCGGAGGCGCTCCCCGTCGCGATCGCGCTGCTGGCGGCCCTGCTCGCCGTCTCCTGGGCACTCGGCCGGGAGTTCTTCGCCGTCGCCGCCGCTTTCGTCGCGATCAATTTCGCCTATTCGTTCTTTCTCAGGGGCATCGTGATCCTCGACGTTTTCTCGATCTCGTTCAACTTCCTGCTCCGCGCGGTAGGGGGGGTGGCGGTGCTGAAGGAGCGCGCGCCGAGCATCGAGATCAGTCCCTGGCTCCTCATCTGCACGCTGTTCCTCTCGCTTTTTCTCGCGTTCTGCAAACGCCGGAACGAGATCGAAGCTCTCGACGAGGCCGCGGCGCACCGCGCCTCCCTGAAGGATTACTCGGTGCTGCTCCTCGATCAGCTCGTGGGGCTCTCGGCGACGAGCGCGCTCGTTTCGTATTCGATCTACACGGTCTGGCCGAGCACCGTCGAGAAGTTCGGCACGAGCAACCTCGTTTACACGATCCCCTTCGTCGTGTTCGGGATCATGCGATATCTGTACATCGTGTACCGGCGGAACGAGGGGGGAGATCCGTCGGGCATTCTCCTCACCGAGAAGTCGATTCTCGCAACGGTGTTCCTCTGGGCCGTGGCGGTGATCTGGATCCTCTGGCGGTCGTGAGCGGGGAGTTTCGATCCATGGCATCGAAAGTCGCAGTCGTTCGAACGAAGCCCCAAACGGTCCTCGACGATATCGCGCGCGCGATGGATCTCGCCGAAGCGCCGCGGCATCTCACGGCGCAGCGCGATCTGCTGCTCAAGCTCAACCTCTCGTGGACGAAATATTTCCCCGCGTGCTCGAGCCAGCCGTGGCAGCTCGAGGGGGT
>JBFYZJ010000144.1:0-4717 GCA_041309565.1 Candidatus Krumholzibacteriota bacterium | reverse complement strand
GGCATACCAGAGTCGCGCCGAAAGATTCACAAAAATCGCTTATCCTTGTTTGAGAAGGGTTTTTGTCGAAAAGGCCGGCGGAGGGCCCATTTCCGTTGAGTCCCCGTTGTTCCCAATCGTTTCCCGGCCCCGCGCGGCGGGGGAGGAGCGCCGTGGACTTTTTGCAATGTGGCGCGACGTTTGTGCAATCGCCCCAGGGTTCGGGATTTCAGGAGGCGACTCGGGAGCCGCGAAACACGATCCAATTCCTTTGACATCGCCCCTTGTTGTGTGAAACCCTTTACCTGCAGGAAGGCACGATCCTTGGAAAAACCTTAAACGTAAATTCAAAGCGAAAAGGGGGCTCACATGCACGACAGGGCAATGCGCATCGTCGCTGTTCTTGCCCTCGCAACGGCCGCGGTCGCGTCCGGCCCGCCCGGCGCGGCTGCGCAGTACTCCGTGCGAAACGGAACATTCGCCGGCGCGGGGGGCGTCGCGTGGAACCGGGACAACATCATCTTTTTTACGGCCGGCGAGGCTGCCGCCGGGGTCTTCCCCGGTTCGTCTCAAATCGTGGCGGCGGGGTTCTGGCATCTTGCCACGATCACCTCGACGGTGGACGTCGCCATCATGTCGTTCCACGCAGGGCTTGCCGAGGACGCCGTCGTTCTCACATGGAGTACGGGCGCGGCGGCCTCGATCGACGGATTCAACGTCTATCGCTCGCAGTCCGGGGAGGAATCATTCGCGAGGGTAAACAGCGCTCTCATACCGCCCGGGACGAAAAGGTACCGGGACGACGCCGCGCTTCCCGGGCGCGACTACCTGTACCGGCTCGGGGCCGTGTCCGGCGGGAGGGAATGGCAGTCGCCGACGGCGGCGATCGCCGTTCCGGCGCGTCCGGCGACCCTCTATCAGAATTACCCGAACCCGTTCAATCCTGAGACGTCGATCGAATTCTACCTGCCTGAGCCTGCGAACGTCACGCTCGCCGTCTACGACGTGCGGGGAGCGCTCGTCAGGCATCTCGCCGCGGGAACGAGGCAGGAGGGGAGGCACTCCGTGGGATGGAACGGGACGGCCGACGACGGGTCGCCGGTCGGCTCGGGGATATATTACTGCCGTCTCGACGCGGGGAAGAAAACGTTCACGAAAAAACTCGTCGTCGTGCGATGACGGAGGCGCGGGAGCGCGCGAAAGGAGCAACGATGCAGAAGTTATCAACGATGAAAGGGCTGTTTGCGATCGTGCTGGCCGCCATTACATGTTTCGCCGCCGCCGCGTTCGCCGACGTGCCCGTGCTGATGAACTACCAGGGCGTTCTGATGGACGGATCGGGCGTAGCCGTTGCGGACGGATCCTACAGCATCGTCTTCAGGCTTTACGACGTTCCATCCGGCGGAACCGTGGTCTGGGAGGAGACCAATATCGTCCAGGTCAGCAAGGGCACGTTCAGCGTGACGCTCGGCCTCGTCTCGTATCTCGGAGACGTCCCGTTCGACATGGATTATTATTTGGGGCTCTCCGTATCGGGCGGCGAGGAGCTGCCGCGGGCGATGCTGACGTCGGCGCCGTACAGCATGGCCGCGCGGTCGGTCATCGGGATGGAGAACATCTTCCCGGCGACGGGGAACGTCGGCATCGGGACGAGGTATCCGGACGAGAGGCTCCACGTGGCGGGCGGAATCCGCCTCTCTATGACCACGGGGGAGCACGCCGGCACTCTCCGCTGGACGGGCTCGGATATTCAGGGGTATGACGGCTCCGTGTGGAAGTCGCTCACATCGACCGGGGGCTCGCTGCCCGCCGGGAGATTCGGCCAGACGATGCGCCACGACGGGTACGATTGGCTCGGGTCGAGCCTCCTCTACAACGACGGCGCGGCTGTCGGGATCGGGACGACTTCGCCGCAGGCGATGCTGCATGTGGCGGGCAGCGCCGCCCTCGGCTCGATGTCGGAGAGCGGAGGTCTGTTTGTATACCGCGCCGGCTACACATCGATCATGTCGGTGCTGAATTCGTGTAACTATGGCGGGCAGTTCCTTACGTACGACGAGGGGGGGAATTCCACGTTCATGGTGCAGCCCGATTTCGACGGGTCGGGCGGATATCTGTCGGTCAGCAGGGGGCTTGGTGACGGATTCGTCGTCGACGGCAACAACAGCGGAACGAACAATCCCTGCATGATGATGAACGGAACATCGGCGCTCGTATTCGACATGAATTCGACGGGAGACGGCTCGGCTGTGCTCCCGGTTGACGCGATCTCCTCGAGCGAGATGCTCGACGAGCCGGGCATCGCAAGCTGGGGAAGTCCCTACGGCAGCTCGCTCACCTCGAGCTTCCTGCCATACAGGAGTCAGGCGATCGTGGCTCCGGCCGACGGATACGTCCTCGCGATAGGATCGGTCAACATCAGCCCGTGGCATGTAACCGGTACGGAGACCAGCATCATCCTCGGCATATCGCTCGATCAGTTCTCGCTTCCGTTCGTGCAGTACATCTGGGTCACCATTCCCGCCGGGGCGTCGACGGGGGACTACGAAATACCGGCGGCCGTGAGCGGCGTGTTCCCGGTGTCGGCGGGGAGCTACTGGTTTCATATAGTCGCCCGCGAGGCAAGCGGACAGGGAATGATCTACAACAGCAATTTCTCGCTGCTGTACGTGCCGACCGCGTACGGGAGCAACTACATCCAGCCGATCGCGGGTCCGGTCGGCGACGGCGGGAAGCTGATGGCGGCGGGAGCGCCGGGCGCCGCCGGGATGGAAGCCGAGCGCGCGTCCTCCGAGGCCGCGAACGCCGGGCGCATCCAGCGCGAGCTCGACGAGATGCAGAGGCGGATCGAAAACCTCGAGGCGCTGCTGCGGAACGGGCAGGGGGGAAAATAGATCCAGCCCGGAAGTGGGCCGTGGGGATCACGCAGGATCTCTACTCCGTATGGGGGAGGGGTGGCGGATTCGCGCGCCGTCAAGTCACGCCTGCCTTGCCGGGCGGCGTAAAACCCTCCGTACTATGAAAACGATCATCGCGACCACCAGGACGATGGCCAGAATGGGCAGAAGAATAGAGATGATCGTGCCCACGATCGAAGCGGCGAGCTCCCCGGTCGATACGATGGGGTTGCCCGCCCCGCCGGTCGTAGCGGTCGAGGTGCCGCGAAGAAGAACGCTCGCCCCCTGCACGATCCCGGCCACCCCGCCCCCCGCTATGAGGCCGAGGGGCCAGCGAAGTAATGGCGACATCTCGCCGAGCAGCGACGCGGTGACGATCGTCCCCGCAATGATCGCCGCGGGGGTCGCTATCGCGTCGAGGATATTGTCGAGCCAGGGAATGTAGTAGGCGCCGATCTCGAAGAGGGTGGCGACTCCGAAGATGATAAGCGCGGGCAACGATCCTATCCATTCGAATCCGCCCGCGAGCGGCAGATGCCCCACCTGATGCGCGATGGCAAGGCCCAGAAGCGGGACGAAGACCCTGAACCCGCACGTGGCGCTGAGGCCTATGCCGACGAAGAAAGCGACGATTCCATGCATGCGCGACGCCCCCTTATTTTGTCACCGTCTTGATCAGGGTCCCGGCGGTTATGGCCTGAGTCGAAAGCATCCCGTTCATGATCGTTCGCTGCTCGATATCGGCATCCGCCGTCCCGAACTGCCTGAGGGTCGCGCCGGCCGTCCCCGCCTTGGTCGCCGTTTTGACTGCGAGGGTCTGCGGCTTCACGTTGATCTTCGACTGGTCGGTGAGGTTCCTGAATCCGCCCATCGTTTTCGAAAAGACCGAAGAGTGCTGAGCGTACTGACTCTGGTCGGCCAGCCCGTGAAAGACGTAGACCGCTCCGCCCTTGAGGATGAAATACGACATCGTCTGAAGGGCGTCGTCTCCGGAGACTACGTTTGCCACTATCTTCTCGGCCTGCATGCCGCCGACGGTGAGCTTCTCCCTAGATATCACGGTCGCCCCGGTCTCGCTGATGAATTGATCCGCGGCCGCGGACGCCGACGTTCCCCCGGCCGTCATGAAGAGGATCGCCGCGTCCTGTTTCTCCGTGAACATCTGGACCTGGGCGGGGGTGTTGTTCACCGTCCAGCCGTCCGGGACCGGGAAGGTGAAGGTCATGCCGGGATGGTAGAAGGCGTTCCCTTCCACGTATCCCTGGCGCGGGTCGTCGCCGAAAACGATCCCGTCGACAGCCTTGAGGTATTCGTTGCGGTTGACGGCGTACTGGCTCCGGCCAAGGCCGGCCTGCCATTCTGCCGTCCTGCTCTTCACCGCCTCCAGCCTGTTCGCCGGGTTGGGGTGGGTCGAGAACCATTCAGGCAGGCCGCCGCCGGCCGGAGACAGCCTTTCAAGTGTTTCAAAGAAGGCGGCCATCCGGTAGGTGTCGAAACCGGCCTTGCTGGCGTATTCGACGCCGAGATCGTCGGCCTGCCGCTCGTCGTCCCTGCTGAACTTCAGGAAGAGCATGCTCGCGCCGAACTCGGCGAGCCCGGCGTATTTCTGAACCGTCTTCGACATCGCCATCCCGAGGTTGAGGCCGAGCGTCGTGAGTTGCTGTTTCGTTATCTGCCTGGCGATATGCCTCGCGTTCACGTGTCCGAGCTCGTGCCCGATCACCCCGGCAAGCTCGGCCTCGTCGTTCATGTAGGCAAGGATGCCGCGCGTAACGTAGACGTATCCGCCGGGGACGGCGAATGCGTTGATCATCGGGGTGTCGAGAACCTTGAAGTGGTAG
>JBFYZJ010000143.1:0-5585 GCA_041309565.1 Candidatus Krumholzibacteriota bacterium | reverse complement strand
CTTCAGGGCGCCGATGAGCTCGTAGGCGTCATACGGATTCAAGATCCCGGCCATATCCTTGATGCAGATCGAATCCGCCCCCATCTCTTTGAGGGTCTTGGCTTTCTCGACGTAATACCTGAGATTGTAGACCTTCCCGCCGATCTTCGGGCCGGTCAGCGAGAAGGAAATGGTGCCCTGGATGTGTTTCTTGCACTTCTTGATTGCCTTGAACGACGCCTCGAAGTTGCGCTCGTCGTTGAGCGCGTCGAACACGCGGAAAACGTCGATCCCCGATTCGGCGGCGTGCTCGACGAAGGCCTCGACGACGTCATCCGCGTAGTTCCGGTATCCGACAAGGTTCTGGCCCCGCAGCAGCATCTGGAGCGGGGTCTTCCGAATCCGCTTCTTGAGCTCCGCGAGCCGCTCCCAGGGATCCTCGTTGAGGTATCGCGTCATGACGTCGAAGGTCGCGCCCCCCCAGACCTCCATCGTATGGAATCCGACCCGGTCCATCTTCTCGGCGATGGGGAGCATGTCCTCGGTGCGCATACGGGTGGCGATGGTGGACTGGTGTCCGTCACGAAGCGTCGTGTCGGTCACCTTGACCGCTTTGAAAGCCTCGAGGAGCTTGGAGTTCTTGGGCATATATCGGCCCCTTCAGGAAAACGATTTCACCAGGCTTGCCGGGGACTCAACCTAGATGAGCGAAAATCTTCTCAGGCGCACCGTGTTCGGATTCGCCCGAGCGGTCAGCTGGTGCATCGACATGGTCTCGCGACGCCCCGCCAGCTTCCAGGGGTTGAGTCTCTGCCCGAACCTTTTCTCGTCGAATGAGTTTTCGGATTCTATATAAGCGCTGACCGCCGCGGAAATCACAGCCATCATCTTCTCGTCCATCATCCTCTACCTCCCTCGTGAGGAGAAAGATAACCCTCCCGTTTTCAGGCTGTCAACAATAAAAACCGCGATCGCGCGGATCATGCCAAGTCTAATTAGTTATATGATAATGAATTATAAAAGACCAGGGCCTCGTTGAAGGCCGCCCCCGATGAATTCTCGGGTTGAATGGTGGGAAGGGACGGAATTGAACCGCCGACACACGGATTTTCAGTCCGTTGCTCTACCTGCTGAGCTACCTTCCCACGGGGAGAAATCTTATTCGAAAACGGCGATTTGTCAATGATTTATTGCTGCGACGGGCGCCGAGGCGCCGCTTTGCCGGCGACGACCCGTTTCCGGCGCGGCCGACGGCGGGGGGCGAGATGCTCGGATTTCTCGACGTCGAGCATCTTCGTGCCGCCGATGTAATCCCGGGACGCCGCCCGGGTGATCATCGGCAGCCGCTCGGCGATCTCCTGGATTCGGGAGATCTCCCGCTCGATGCTCTTGAGCTTCCTGACCGTCCCCGGATCGTGCTTGTCCCGCTCCATGAGGAGCAGCTGCGTGTTGCCGAGAATGGCGCAGAGGGGGTTGTTGATGGCGTGGTTGAGTCCGATCGCGATCTCGGAGAGCGCGGCGAGACGCTCCGCCTCGAGGAGCTTGCCCTGGAACCGTTTGACCGAGCGCAGATCGGACGCGACGCATAAAAAGCCGGCCAGGCGGCCGTCGGGATGGCGGAGCGGCGAGATGACGATCTGCACGGGAATCTCATCGCCGTTTCTCGCCCTCAGCTTCGTGATGAAACCGTCCGCCGGCAGTTCGCTGCGCGCGCGGAGGATATCCGCGATATACCGCACGTTCGCGATGCGGATCACGCCGCTGATGCGCTTCCGCATGACCTCGGAACCCGCGTACCCCGTCAGCCGTTCGGCGGCGCGGTTGAACATATTGATGCGCAGCCGCATGTCGAACGATACGAGCGCGGCGGGGAAACTGTCGAACACGCCGACGAGGTAATCGACGCGCTCCTCGCTCCGAAGGTTATGCATGCATTCGGCGGTCATACGGCGATGCGTCGCGCCTCCGTCGTCACGCGCCGGCCGGCACCGCGCCGACCCGCTCCATATGGATCCCGATCTTGCGGATCAGATCGCTCATCTCGAACGGCTTGTACATGAACTCGTCCGCCTTCGACCACGTCGCGAGGAAATCCTCCCGCTCCGGGCTGTTCACCTTGCGCGCGGTGAGCACGAGAATCGGGAACGGCTCGATCTTCTTGTGGTCCATTTCCTCCTTGAGGATCCGGGAAACCTCGTAGCCGTTCTTCCCCGGAAGCATGATGTCGAGGAGCATGAGGTCGTAGCGGTTCTTGCGCGCCATCCGGAGCGCGTTGAGGCCGTCATAGGCCGCCTCGACCACGAAGCCCTTCACCTCGAGACAGTACTTGACGGTCTCGACGATATCCTCGTCATCCTCGACAATCAGGATCTTGTATGCCTTCATCCAGCGACTCCTTTCAACGTGCGGGCTGTCGGCCCCTCATGTATTCGCTCCAACGCGGCTGAGACGAGATCGCGCAGATCGACGCCCTCTCTCGGGCTGACGGCCCAGCCGATGCGCGCCTCCCCGTCGAGAAATGCGGCCGGATCCTCAACGCCATCGGCGTGCGCGACGAGCGCCAGGCCGATCCGGTCCGAGAGAGACCAGAGAAACGCGCTGTGATCCCCCATCTCTCTCGCTTCGGGATTGATCACGGGCGCCGGACGGCACCCCTCGGCGACCTCGTCCCACGGCATCGCCGCATCTTTGACGACGACGTACACCGCCGCCGGATATCCCCGGGCGGCCAGCTCGTCGACCTTCATCTGCATGAGCCGGTAACGCTTCACGATTCGCACGGTATTCCGATCGACGGGGAGATACAGGTGAACCGCGCTCCCCTGCTCGACGCGCTCGTCGATGACGAGCGAGCCTCCCTGCATCCGGACGAGCCGCTTCGCGATGACGAGGCCGAGGCCGCGCGAAGCCCGCACGGGGCGTTCGGCCGTTTCGGCCGCGTTGCTCATCGCGGCGATCTCCCGCGGGATGCCGCTCCCCGAATCGCGCACGGCGATATCGGCGAAGGCGATCGCGCTCAGCCGGTCCGCGAGTCCCGCCGGCAGAATCCGCGCGGGGCAGCCGGCGACCGGGCGAACCGATATCGAGATGCGCCCCCCGGCGGGGACGTGCTTCATGCTGTTGGCGAGCAGGTTGTGGATCACCTGCTCGATCCGGTCGCGGTCGAACATCAGAGCCCGGCACGCGTCGTCGACGTCGACGGAAAAATCGATTCCCCGCTTCTCCAGCGGGCGCAGGAACAGCGCGGTGATCTCCTCGAGGAACCGGATCGTGTCGATCGATTCGATCTTGAACGGCCGCTCGTCGATTCGCGCGGACGACGCGTCGACGAGCCCGTCGACGAGCCTGCCGAGCCGGTCGACCGTGCGCACGGCGTTCGTCAAGAAATCCGGCCCGGTCCGGCGTTCGCCCGCCTCAGGGTCTCCCGCCTCCCCCGCTCCCTGCACGATCGCGAGCGATGCCTTGAGAGCCGCGAGCGGCGTGCGCAGCTCGTGGGCGACGATCGCGATATCCTCCTCCCGCGCCTCCGCCTGTTCCCGCTGCGACGTGATCTCCCGCAGAAGCGCCAGCGATCCGACCTCCGGAGAGATCGAGTCGAGGAGCACCCACGAGACCGTGAGATATCGCTCGGGCACGCATGAGCCTTCGAGCTCCCGATCGACGATGGAGCTCTGCAGTATGTTGAATTCCTCCCAGATGCCGTGGAGATTGAAGCACGAGTTGCGCGCGATATCGCGCACGTTCGCGGCACGCGCGTCCTCCATGCTCATCAGTTCCCGGAAGATTCTGTTGGCGCTGACGAGCCGTCCGTCCGGCGCGAAAAGCGCCCCCCCGGCGGGAAGCGCGTCGAGGAACCGCCCGAGCATCTCGGTTCCTGCGCCGATCTGGAATACGAGCGGCGTCCGCTCGTCCCGATCGTCGGCGAGGTCGTGAAAGAGCGCGATATCCCGCCGCGCAAACGCTTCCTTCCTGACGCTGCCGACGAAAAGCACTCCCGACACCCGGGGGCCGTGCGCGACCGGCACGAGGAAATAGCTCTCGATTCTGGAATCCCCCGATCCGCCCGCTCCGGTGATGCCGTTTCGCCGAAAGAATATCTTCTCGATCGCGGCAGGGCGGGAACAAGTCCGCCCGTGTGCGAACATACGGTACGTGTTCTTGAGCTTCTCCCTGATCTCGCTCACGTGATGCGCGAGATCCCTCGACTCCGCCATGACGTAGATGAGCTCGGTTTCCCGGGCCGTGATGAGGGCGCAGAGCTCCGCCCCGGCGCGTTCCATGAGGCCGGACAGCACAGCCGGCATAACGGAATCGTCGCCGATCGCCGCGAGGATGCGCTTCTTCAGTGATTCGTCCATGCGCTTGTCACTGCGCAAGCTACATGCCATGGGGAAGCCCTCGATGAGCCTGCGCGGGGGGCTCCGCGGTTGCCCTGCCGCTAGCATCTATCTTATTGAATAGCAAAATATTATGAGTTTTCGTCACGGATGGCGCCCGCGGAGGGAGCGGGGAGAAACGCGGAACCGCCGCTCAGGGTCGACGGATGTCTGGCAAGAAAACTTCCAGGGCGGAATGGACCTTCGCGCCTCGGTTTCGCGGCCGAAACGCCTCACCTACGACGGATAGCCGTCGGGATGGGCCTTCTTCCAGGTGTAGGCGTCGCGAAGAATCGTCTCGATGCCGGGATGGAATCGCTTCCATCCCAGATCCCTCTCGGCCCGCTCGGACGACGCGACGAGCACGGCGGGGTCGCCGGAGCGCCGTTCGCCGAAGCGATAGGGGATCCGGAGACCGGTCACCTTCTCCGCCGCGGCGATGACCTCGAGCACGGTGAAGCCGAGACCGTTGCCGAGGTTCAGAACGCCGCTGTAGCCGTCGATGAGCTTCTCGAGTCCGAGGAGATGCGCGGAAGCGAGATCCTTGACGTGGATGTAATCGCGGACGCACGTGCCGTCGCGCGTCGGATAGTCCCGTCCGTAGACGACGAGCTCGTCGCGACGGCCGAGCGCGACGTCGAGAACGAGGGGGATGAGATGCGTCTCGGGCCGGTGATCCTCGCCGTGGCTCTCCGCCGCTCCCGCCGCGTTAAAATAGCGGAGCGAGAGCGCCTTGAGGCCCCACGCGGCGGAGCAGTCGGCGAGAATCCGTTCGATCGCGAGCTTGGTGTTGCCGTACGCGTTGAGCGGACGGAGTGGCGCTTCCTCTCGAATGGGGCTCTCGTCCGGCTCGCCGTAGACCGCGGCGGACGAGGAGAAGAGGAAATACTGCACGCCCGCTTTCCGCATCGCGCCGAGCAGCGAAACGGCGCCGCCGATGTTGTTCCGGTAATACTTGAGCGGATCGGCGACGGACTCGGCCACCTGCGAGAACGCCGCGAAATGGCATACGGCGTCGACGCGATCGAGGACCGGCGCGAGGAAACGCTCGTCGAGGAGGTTTCCCTCGCGGAACGACACGCGCGGCCCGATCGCGCCCCGGTGTCCCGTCGACAGATCGTCGACGACGACGACCTCGTGAGCGCCCGCAAGCAGATGCTCCGTGACGACGCTGCCGATGTAGCCGGCCCCGCCCGTGACCAGGATTCTCATTTCGACCGACCTCCGTAC
>JBFYZJ010000142.1:0-3659 GCA_041309565.1 Candidatus Krumholzibacteriota bacterium | reverse complement strand
TTCGCAGCGGCGCCCGATGCCTGCGGCGACCGTGCCGGCTCCAGTCCCGGACTCTACATCCACGTTCCCTTCTGCAAAACGAAATGCCCGTACTGCG
Source organism: Candidatus Krumholzibacteriota bacterium (assembly GCA_041309565.1). GTDB lineage: Bacteria > Krumholzibacteriota > Krumholzibacteriia > Krumholzibacteriales > Krumholzibacteriaceae > SSS58A. Next base: position 3,562 of record JBFYZJ010000142.1, on the reverse strand, counting down.
ACTTCTATTCGATTGCCGCCGGCGAATCGATCGGGCGATGGCTCGAGGCGCTCGCCCGCGAGGCGGCGCTCCGGCGCGCCGCATGCGGCGCCCTCGACACGCTCTACATCGGCGGGGGCACGCCGTCCGTCCTGAGCGAAGCCGAAACGGAGCGGATCTTCGAAATCGTCGACGCGAACTTCCGTTTCATGCCCGACGCCGAGGTGACGATCGAGGCGAATCCCGACGACGTGACCCCGCGCGCGGCCGCGCTCTGGCATGAGCTCGGGGTCAACCGGGCGAGCCTCGGCGTGCAGTCGTTCGACGACGAAGCGCTTCGCTTTCTCCGGCGGCGGCACGACGCCGCGCGCTCCCGTGAGGCGCTCCGGTCGCTCCGCGACGCGGGATTCTCGAACGTCGGCGTCGATCTCATCTACGGTTTCGAAGGGCAGAGCCTCGACCACTGGCGGCGAACGCTCGCCGAGGCGGTCGAGCTCGAGCCCGAGCACCTCTCCTGCTATCAGCTGACGATCGCGCCCTCGACCGAGTTCGGCCGGATGCTGGCGTCCGGGCGGCTCGCCGCGCTCGACGAGGAAGCTCAGCGAACGTTCTTCATGGAGACCTCGGCGGCGCTGACGCGGACCGGCTGCGTTCACTACGAGGTATCGAATTTCGCGCGCGATGACTCGCTGCGCTCCCGGCACAACGGCAAGTATTGGAGCCGAGCCCCGTACCTCGGCCTCGGGCCGTCCGCGCATTCCTTCCTCGATGGAAAGCGCTGGTGGAACGTCCGCTCCGTGGAAACGTACTGCCGGCTGCTCGAGGAAGCTGCGAGTCCCGTCGAGGATTCGGAGACGCTCGGCGATGAGGAAATCGCGCTCGAGACCGTCGCCCTCGGCTTCAGAACCCGCGACGGGGTGCCGCTCGAAGCGCTGCGGCGGCGTCCCGGCTGGGAGCGCACGCTCGATACGCTCGTCGCCGAAGGACTCGTGACGGTCGAACACGGCCGCGCCGCCCCCACGACGGAAGGTCTCTGCGTCGCCGACCGGATCGCAGCCGCTTTTGCCGGCTGAGGGCGGCCACCGCTACCTCGAGCCGGCCTTACCCCTCGATTCCAGCTTGTGCTCCCGGTAGGAATACACGGTCGCGACGAGCGCCGCCGCAAGGACCGGCACGAGGACGAACCATATCGCGTACGAAGGAAAGACGATCCCGCCGAGCGACAGAACGCCGGCGATCTTGAACAGAATCCCGCCGAGCCGGTGCGTCCGCTCCCAGACGCGATCGCTCGCGAGCGTCCACGGCGTCCTGATGCCGACGCACATGTTCCGCTTCGTCCGCCCGAGGAGCGCGCCGCTGAAGTAGAAGAGAACCGCGAATCCGGGAGCGAGGAGCGTGATCATGACGAACCAGTGGCCGAGGTTCCAGAATATCGTGAGGAGGTACAGGTAGAGCAGGAACAGGAAAAGGAGCATGATGAATCGATCGAAGTGAACCCTGAACGACTCGATGTTCACCTTGAGCGGATCGGTCCGCGGAATCGCGATGTATATCAGGAACAGCACGGCCATGATGATCGGCGCGAAGAAGAGCCCCCAGAACCGCGGCATGAATCCGTCGACCTCGTTCGAGGCGTTCCAGTGCGAGGCCATTCGTTCCGGCATACGGTCATAGAGCGCCCCTCCGAGAACGAACGACACGATCACGATCCCGAGAACGATCCATTCGGCGGTTCGCATTCTCATCATGCACACTCCTCGTATGTAGACGGTGCCCCTATCGATCAGAGCAGGGCCGCGACTCCCCCCGCGCGAGCGACGCGAAGATGCCCGCCGCGCTCAGCGCCGCGAAGATAACGAAGGCGATTCGCACGCTCTCCAGAAACACCTCGTGGCGCTCGGGCGTGATATGGACGTCCCCCATCCGCACCGCAAAGACGAGCATCGCGATCCCCATGCTCAGCATCTGCCCGACCATCCGCATCGTGGCGAGCGTCGCGGAGGCGACGCCGTAGCGCCGCGGCTCGACCGAGCCCATGACCGAGTTCGTGTTCGGCGACGAGAAGAGGGCGAAGCCGAGGCCGAGCAGCATGAGGTTCCATACGATGGCGCTTCTCGGAGTTCCCTCTCCCAGAGAGATGAGCAGGACGAGCGCCGCGGCGGTCAGCGCCATACCCGCGGAGGCGACGATCCTCGCTTCGATCCGGTCCGAGAGCCTCCCCGCGATAGGGGAGAATGCCGCCATCACGATCGGCTGGGAGACGAGGACGATGCCGGCGCCCTGAGGGGTGAGCACCTTGATGTACTGGAGGTACAGGCTCATGAGGAACGTCACGGCGAAGCTCGCGCTGTAGTTGATGAGGGCGGCGAGATTCGAAAGGACGAACACGCGGTTCCCCGCGAAGAGCTCCATGTGGAGCAGCGGGTGTTTCGCGCGGCTCTCCCACCAAACGAATCCGCCGATGCCGAGCACGCCTCCCCCCAGCAGCCATACCCCCTCGGCGAGCGGGAGCCGCGAGAATCCGTACATGACCGCGGCGAGGGACGGGACACAGATGAACGCGCCGGGAAAATCGAACCGCTCCCCCCGGGCCTCGGCCCATTCCCCTTTGAGCTTCGCGATGACGAGCGCGATCACGGCGATACCGAGCGGCACGGTGACGAAAAAGACGCTCCGCCAGCCGAAGTGCTGCGTGAGCATCCCCCCGGCGACGGGGCCGAGCGAGAGACCGACGTACACCGCCGCCGTCGTGAGTCCGAGCGCGCGCCCGCGCTCCGGGCCGGGTATCACCGAGGTCACGATCGCTACGCCCGTGGAGAAGGTCATCGAGGCGCCGATGCCCTGCACGATTCGCCACGCGATGAGAGCGGAGGCCGAGGGCGCGAAACCGCAGAACGCCGACGCGATCGTGTAGATCGTCATGCCGGCGAGGAATACCCTCTTCCTGCCGTGAATGTCGGCCGCCTTGCCGAACGGAATGAGGAACACGGCGGCGGCGAAGATGTACGAGGTGGCGACCCAGCCGAGCGCCAGCGCGCTCATCGAGAGTTCCTTCCCGATCGTCGGGAGCGCGATGGTGACCGCGGACGCCATGAACGGCGTCACGAAGGAGGCGATCGTCGCGATGATGAGCACGATTCGTTTGTTCATCACTGCATCGAGAAACCGTGAGCGCCGATGCGCTCGCCGACGCTCCAGTACTCCCCTCCCACGTACACAACCAGCGGCAGCTTCGAGAAATCGACGCGATTGCCCGCGACGAGCCCCGCGTCGGCGCGGCGCGCGACGACCTCGCCGATGAACATGTCGTGGACGCCGAGCGGCACGACCTGCAGCACGCGGCACTCGAAGTTGACGGGGCATTCGGCGACGATCGGCGCCTCGACGGCCTCGCCGTCCACGGGCGTGAGGCCGGCCCGCGCGAACTTGTCCCCGTCCCGCCCCGACACGACGCCGCAGAGATCGACCTGCCGCAGGAGATCACGGGTCGGCACGTTGACGGTGAAACAGCCGCTCTCCTTGATGATCTTGTGGGAGAACCGTGACGGCCTGATCGACACGTGAACGACGGGCGGATCTGAGC
>JBFYZJ010000141.1:0-14435 GCA_041309565.1 Candidatus Krumholzibacteriota bacterium | reverse complement strand
AGAGGCTACACAGGAACGACAGCGAAATAGCGAACTTGAGGGATCGCCTGAAACGGATCGACATGACATGCACCATCCTCTCGTCTGACGGGACACGAGGTTGTACCCGGCGCTCCCTGCGAAGTGCCGGGAAATCCGCATCGCCGCCGTCTCTTGCCCTGAGAGGCGAAATACCCTATCATGGGTTCATGTCGGAGCGTGAGCACGAAAAGCGGTATCATGGCGAGCCGGAACAGCTGCGCTCGCCGGAGCGGGTCGCGCGCCTCGAGGTCGAGCGTGTCGTGACGCTCAGCGTCGAGGGGCTCCCAGCGGCCCGGGTGCTGGATGTCGGCACCGGCACCGGCCTTTTTGCGGAAGCTTTCGCCGCGAAGGGTCTCGCGGTCGCCGGCATCGATCCGAATAAAGAGCACCTCGCCATCGCCGCCCGTCTCGTGCGGGGCGCCGAGTTCAAGGAGGGGATCGCCGAGGCGATCCCCTACGGCGACGGGTCGTTCGATATCGCGTTTCTGGGGCACGTGCTGCACGAGGCGGACGATCCGGCGGCGGCGCTTCGGGAGGCGCGCCGGGTGTCGACACGGAGGGTCGTCGTCTTGGAGTGGCCGTATAAGGCGGAAGAGCAGGGCCCGCCGCTCGAGCACCGGCTCAAGGAGGAGACCATCGTGGACCTCGCCGCGCAAGCCGGTCTCGTGCGCGTCGATCGAGTGCGCCTCGCGCGCACGGACCTCTATCGGATGTCAATCGAGGAGAATGCATGATCAATCGCACTCGTATCGGTATCGCGCTCGTCCTGATCGCGGTCGCGCTCGCGCTCGCCTTTCTCGGCGTTTCAGTGGCCATCGGCCTCGGGGTGCGCTCGATCAGCGAGACGGCCCTTCGATCTTTTCCCGGCGACCGGGCCCTCGCGCTCATGCAGTTCGTCGAGTCCGACCGGCACGAGATGCGGCAGCGCAATCGCGCGATCTGGGCGCTCGGACAGCTCGGCGATCCGCGCGCGCTGCCGCTCCTGCGGAAGCATTTCACCGGCGGCGAATCGGACGGGCGGACTGAGCTCTCGCAGTACGAATTGAAAAAAGCGATCGCGCTCTGCGAGGGCGCGACGAACATCTCGGCGTTCGTGTGGCGCCGCGGGGAGATGGCGACCAGATGAAAAATATCGAGGAGGCAACGATGAAGAAACGAATGACGGTCGCGATGCGAGCATTGCTGTGCGTCCTGCTGTTCGGCGCATCCGGCGCGGCGTCGGCCGCCGATCCTCCGCCGCGCTTCGCGGTCGAGATCGAGGGAGGGCCCGTCTGGCAGAGCGTGAACGACGTGCAGATTCCGAACGACGCGAGCGGCACGAGATTCTCGATCGTCGACGTGATCGGGAGCGGCCCCTTTCCGGCGGGGAGAATGTATTTCACCTGGAACGTAAACGAGCGGCACGGCGTGAGGCTGCTGCTCGCGCCGTTCTCCGTCACGGACACCGGCGAGATCGCCGCGCCGATTCATTTCGCGGGGGAGACGTTCGAGCCGGGGCAGGTGCAGGCGACCTACCGATTCAACTCGTGGCGCGCGACGTACCGGTATCGCTTCAGGAACGGCGAGCGCGCCTCGTGGTGGATCGGATTCACCGCGAAGATCCGGGATGCGAAGATCGAGCTCGATCAGGAGGGGGCGACGGCGCGAAAAACGGACATCGGATTCGTCCCGCTCCTTCATTTCGCGGGATCGGTCCGGCTCCGGGAGGGATTGTTCTTCGTGCTCGATCTCGACGCGCTCGCGGGCGGGCCGGGGCGCGCGGAGGACGTCGCCCTCAAGCTCCAGTATGCCGCCGGCGATCGCTGGCGCTTCTCGGCCGGATACCGCACGGTCGAGGGGGGCGCCGACGTCGACGAGGTTTACAACTTCGCGTGGCTCCACTACGCGGTGCTGTCGGCGGAGATGGGATTCTAAGCCGGCCGCGCGAATGCCGGACAGCGAATGGGGACGCAATGGGTCTCGATTTCTCGAATGTGTATGACGATCATGCCCGCTCCGCGTCCTACGCGAAGCTCGAGTTCCCCGGCACGTACTACCTCGCCTTCAGGGATCTGCCGGAGATAATTCGCGCGCACGTCGGAGGCGGCGGAAAGGGGCTCGACTTCGGCTGCGGAACGGGGCGCTCGACGCGGTTCCTGCGAGGGCTCGGATTCGACGTCGTCGGCATCGACATCTCCGAGCCGATGCTCGCGCCGGCGCGGGAACGCGATCCCGGCGGCGAGTACCGCCTCGTTCCCGACGGCGATCTCGAGGATCTCGAGGCGAACGCCTTCGACGTCGTTTTGTCCGCCTTCACCTTCGACAACATTCCGACGCGGGAGCGAAAGGTCGCGCTCTTCCGGTCGCTGAAGCGGAGCCTGAAGCCCGGCGGGCGGATCGTGAGCCTCGTGTCGTCCCCCGACATCTACGTGAACGAATGGGCCTCGTTTTCGACGAAGGATTATCCGCAGAACCGGAACGCGCGGTGCGGCGACAAGGTGCTCATCGTCATGCTCGACGTCGACGACAAGCGCCCCGTCGAGGACATCGTCTGGACCGACGAGGGATACGACGAGGTGTATGAGCGCGCGGGGCTCGCGATCGTCGAAAAGCGCAGGCCGCTCGCCCGTGAGAGCGAGCCGTACGCATGGGTGAACGAAACGAGGATCGCCCCGTGGGTGCTATACGTTCTTGCCGCGGGAGGTTGAGCCCGCGAATCCGAGGAATCGTCGATCTTCCGAGCCCGCGATCCCGGCATCCCGCCGATCTTATCTGTTTCCCACCTCGCGCTGGAGCTCTTCGATTTGCCTCTTCATCTCTGCGAGCTCGCGCTCGATCCGCGCGTCGTTGTCCGCGAGGGACTGCGCCCGCTCCGTGGCGATCTCGGCCGCGGTGAGGCCGGGCCGGGAGCCGCTTTCGTCAGCGCCCCCAGCCGCTCCCGCGAGCGTGGGATTCACTATGCCGTACGACGTCGGAACATACAGCAGCGTGAGCTGCATGTCGTTGAACTGGCAGTAGCCGCTCTGCAGGTTTCCCAGGAGATAGTAGGTGAACGTGCCTGCGGCTGCAACGCTGAAGAGGCCATGGACCGTCACAGGCACATTATAGGTGCTGCTCGGAAGCGTCGCGGGAAGCTGGACGAGCACATCTTGATTGACGGGCAGCGACGCGTCGTCGTCCGAGACCCCGAAGTCGCAGTACGATCCAGTGCCGAGGGTATGCAGAAAGAGCGCTTGACCCGTGGCGATGACGAGCACGTAGCCCGCGTCGGGCACGACGATGCTTCGCGACGCAAGCGTCGTGAAATCGTCGAGAGCGAGCTCGTAGGCCACGGTTCCGTTCGTGTAGCTCGCGACGCCCGGCTCGTCGAGAATCTCCGCGTCGTATATCGCGTTGCTCGGGAGAGCCACCGAGGCGTTGCCCGTCTGATCCAATTGAAAGGCCGCGGATCGCGAATCTCCGCTCATAAAGACACGGGGATTGCCGGTTCCTGCGTAGTTGCCGCAAACATAGAATCCGGTCCATCCGGGGCGTCTTCCAATGGTGAAGAGACCGCCGGCATTGTCGGGATTGGGCTCCATCGCGCCTATTGCATTATTCAACTCGTCTCGGATCTCGATTCTCCCGCCGTGCGCGTTCGTGTTCGCAATGACAACGGCGCTGTCGACACCGCTCCGGAAGAGCTGGAGCTTCGCGTTCGACGTAGCGCCGCCGATCTTCGTGTATCCCGCGCCGTCCACGGAAAGCACCTCGGCCGTGCCGCCGCCGAGAACGATCTTCTGTGCGCCGCCGACCGCGCGGATGCCGGCGGTTCCCGCGCCGCCGCCCCCCGTCGCCACGCCGAACTTGAGGCGGTGCGTGGCGCTGCCGATCTTGAAATCCCCCTCGGTGCTCGTGAGGTCCCACTGGTTTCCGTCGACATGGAGCTTCGCCCCGGGGCTCGTCGTGTTGATGCCGAGGTTCCCGTTCGCGTCGAGGCGCATGCGCTCGAGGTTGTTCGTGACGAACTACAGGGGATTGGCCGAGATAACCTGCATCATGAGCGGCCCGGCGAGCGTCCCGGCCGTGACGCGGGAAAGGTTCGCGAGCGCGATCCCCGCGGTCGTTCCGAGGGCGGAGGGCGCCTGTTTTTCGAGCAGGAGTTGATCGGTGGTACCGGCCGTGGTTTTGAGCACGACGGCCGAGCGCCCCGTTATGGTGCCCGTTTCCACTCTGATGTCCTGCGCGTTCGATCCGACGATGTCGAGCCGCGCTCCGGGCGAGGTGGTTCCGATGCCGATTTGTGTGCCGTTGTTGTAGAGGGTGCTCGTCGCGGTCCAGTCCGAGCCGCTGTGCCGCAGGGTCTGACCGAGCGTGCCCGACGGAAGGCCGCTCCCGCCCGTCGCGGTGAACGATTTCCACGTCGAGCCGTCGTATCCCTCGAAATCGCTTCCGGTCCAGCGGAGCGTGCCGGCGTTCGCGCTCGTCGTGTTGCCGATATGCACGCCGCCGTCGACGTCGAGCTTGTCGACGGGCGTGATCATGCCGATGCCGACGTTGCCGGCGCCGGTCACGGTGAACCGGGTCGTGTTATCCGTTATGAGCTGGACGTTGTTGTTGGACAGCGTGCCGAGGAAGAACGCTCCGCCGTTCGCGTTGCGTATGCGAGCCCGCGTGGTTCCACCGAATTTGAAATCGATGACGTTCTGCCCCGCGATCTCGGCGTTGTCGATCGCGATGGCGGGCAGCCCCATGTTCGTGTTGTCGAACTGAACCACGAGCGGCGACTTCGGATCGATTGTCCCGATGCCCACGTTGCCGCTGGACGGGAACTCGTTGGCCGTGCCCATGACCGCCTTCGCGTTGAAGGTGTAGGGAACGGCGGTCAGAATCTGTCTCGGCGCGAGCTCGGCGCCGCCGGCGACCGAAATGCCGACGTAGTATGTGGCGTCGAACGCGAGCCCGGATAACGCGACGATCGTCCCGAGCGTCGCGTTGAAGATGCCCTTCGCGACTTGAACTGCGGGATTCGTCTCTTCCCAGATCGGGCTGCCCCCCGCCGCTACGGTGTAGAGCCTGAACGTGACGCTGTACGGGCCGTCCGGGACGGCCGTGCCGCTCCCGTCGACGAGCACTCCCTGATACGAGAGGAGCTGCGGCAGATCCGCGGCGGCGTGCCCCGCGAACAGGAGCGCCAGCGCGATAACGGTGAAAAAGAGCCGGTTCATGCGATTCCTCCTTATCCCGACAGCTACCGGATAATCACGAGCTTCTTGGTGATGACCTGCTTGTCCGCCTCGATGCGGTAGTAATAGACTCCCGACGCGACCGGGCATCCCGTGTCGTTCGTCCCGTTCCAGAGCGATGTATGAGCGCCGACGCCTTGAACGCCATCTGCGAGCGTGCGCACGAGCGCGCCCCGCACGTCGAATATGACGAGCCGCACGTGGGAGCGTTTCGGCAGGTAATACGAAATGTTCGTCGAGGGATTGAAGGGATTCGGATAATTCTGATGGAGCATGAGCGGTTTCGGAGGCAGCGTGACGGATACCTCCATGGAATACCATTCGCTTCCGCCGCTCGTTGCGCCGATCCGGTAGCGGTAGACGTTGCCGGGCTCGGCCGTCTCGTCGCGGTAGGTCGCCGATCCCGCCGGAGGAATCGGCACTTCGTTGATACGCTCGAACGGCGCATCGGCTCCCGGCGACCGGTACACGTTGAATCCCTCGCAGCTCCCGTTCGAGCTTATGGACCACGTCAGATGGACCGCGTCGCCGCGCAGCTCCGCGAAAATCGACGTGACCGCCACGTCGACGGTCGAAGAGATGCCGGCGCAGTACCAGAACCCGGCCTTGACGCCGTTATCCGCTCCGTACGCGATCCCGGTGACCGGTTGGGCGGCGGTGCAATAGACGGCGTGGCTCCCGCTCGCGACCCCGCCGCCGCTCGCCACGGTGCCGTGGAGCACCCGGTATTGGGCCGCCGCGGGAGGCGCGAGAATGCAGAAGAGAACAAGCGAACACAGCACGGCTCTGATCATGGCCGCTCCTTTCCGTTTTTCATGCTTATCTTGTTGGACTGCCGAATCCTCCTGAATGACACACAAGATATCGAGCTTGAGCGACCGGCCGACCGGTAGTAGAATGGCGCAATACAGGCAGTTATCGTCCGGCTCCGGGAGGGATACGGTATGACGGAGAAGAAAACGCGCATCGAAGAGTTCGAGGTGGACGGGGACAAGATCGTCGAGACGGTGAAGCGCCTCGTCCACGAGGGCAATATCCGGCGCATCACGATCAAGAACGAAGAGGGGAAGAGCCTGATCGAGATCCCCCTGACCTTCGGCGTGGTCGGCGCCGTGCTGCTGCCGACTCTGGCCGCGATCGGCGCGCTCGCGGCCCTCGTCACCCAGTGCACGATCGTCGTGGAAAGAACGGAATAGCGCGCCGGCGCACAGGCTCCGTCACGCGAAGGTTCGCATGATTCGCATAAGCCGCACCATCGCCGTCGCCGAATCCGAGCTCGCGTTCGAGTTCATCCGGTCATCCGGCCCGGGCGGGCAGAACGTGAACAAGGTGGCCACCGCCGTTCGCCTCACCTTCGACATCCGCCGCTCGCCTTCCCTTCCGGCGGAAGTCCGCGAGAGAATGCTGCTGCTCGCCGGGAAACGGGCGGATGCGGGAGGCGTTCTTGCCATCGTCGCGCGTCGCCACCGGACGCAGGAAGCGAATCGCCGCGACGCCGTCGAGCGATTCGTCGAGCTCGTGCGGCGCGCCGCGGAGCGGCCTCGGGTGCGGCGCGAGACGAAGCCGACCGCGGCGGCGAAGCGCCGCAGGCTCGAATCGAAACACCGTCGCGCGAAGTTGAAAGCGGAACGTCGGGCGGCGCCGGAGGGGGATTAGCGCATGAAAAGGCTCTCAATAATCGCCGTTCTCGCTGCGATCGCTCTCGGGGCTAGTGGCCGCGCGGCTTGCGCCGCTGACGAATCGAGGGTCGGCGTCAAAGTCTGGTTCGGCGTCAGCGGATATCCGAGCGGCAAAGATATCGTGACCGCGCCCTATAAGGCCATCGACGACAGTCCGGATATCTTCGATTCGAGGACGGCCATGCAATATCATCCCGACCAAAAGTTCGGCAAGACGGTCTATGGCGCGCTCACCTACCGAGTCAAGCAGGGCATCGAGCTGGAAATGGGCTTCGGCTACACGGATCTTCAGATGGAGATAACGCAGCACTATGGAACGGGGCTGTGGGATCGCAGCGTCGACCCTCCCGTATACCACCGCTTGCGTCACAATACTCTCGATTATCCGACGCAGACGGGAGGGGAATTCAGCTACATGAACTTCCGTCCGGGGTTGAATCTCCTGTGGTCGTCGAAAGCGTGGCTCAGGCCGTACGTGGGCGTCGGTCTCGATTTCATGCGGGTGAAGGGTAAGGGCAATCTGGACTTCGCCGTGCCGTATGTGACGCAGGCAGGGCCCAATTACTATCTGAATTATAGAACGGAGCGGCTCGAGTTCGAAGGGTCGAGCATGGTCTACGGATTGGATCTGGCGAGCGGCCTCGAGTTCGTGGTCACTCCGGTCGTTTCGGTGAATTTCGGTGTCTCGTATATGTTCCAGTTCAACGGAGCGTTCGAGGACTTCGGATCGATGGTGAAGGAGAATCCGGCGGCGCCAATCATCACGGATGTGCAGTACTTCACCGAGGGGATGACCATGTCGAACGTGAGCTTCACCCTCGGATTCGTGTTCCATCTGTAGGGAGCGAGAATTCGACGTCGCTTTTCCGGTGGCGGGTCCCGGATTGCGGATTATCTTCGTGTCATGGATCGAGTGACGGCGGCACGACGCAATCGCGGGAGGAGACGATCATGAAACCGATGCCCGATCATGCCGAGATGGTGCGAGCTTTCAGGGACAAGGACGGTTCGTACGACGGATTGTTCTACGTCGGGGTGAGGACGACCGGCGTCTTTTGCCGCCCGGTATGCCCCGCGCGAAAACCGCTACCCGAAAACGTCGAGTTCTTTCCGTCGCCCAAAGAAGCTCTCTTCGCCGGCTACCGGCCGTGTAAACGCTGCGAGCCGCTCAGGGCCGGCGGCGAGCTTCCCGCGTGGGCGGCGACGCTTCTCGAACGAATCGAGAGCGATCCCTCGATCAGGATCAAGGAGGCCGATCTCCGGGAGGCGGGCATCGAGCCGTCGAAGGCGCGCCGCTTTTTCATGAATCGCTTCGGGATGACCTTTCAAGCATACTGCCGCGCGCGGCGGCTCGGGCGGGCCTTCGACGAGATCAGGGGCGGCAAGCGCCTCGACGACGTCATCCTCGGGCACGGCTTCGAATCGCACAGCGGATTCCGCGACGCGTTTCTCAATCGCTTCGGGAGGCCGCCGGGAAAGGTCAGAGCGGAGGATTTCATCCGGATCGCGTGGATCGAGACGCCGCTCGGTCCGATGGCCGCAGGCGCGACGGCCAAACACCTCTGCTTCCTCGAATTCACCGACCGCCGAATGCTCGAGGCGCAGTTCGAAACGCTCGCGCGCAGGTTCGGCAAGCCGATCGCGCCGGGGGAGAACGCCGTGCTCGAAAAAACGCAAAACGAGCTCGAGCGCTATTTCGCCGGCTCGTTGAAACGATTTTCCGTCCCCCTCGAATATCCGGGCACCGAGTTCCAGGCGCGCGTCTGGAAGGCGCTGCTCGACATCCCGTACGGGGAGACCCGGAGCTACGAGGACGTCGCGCGCGCCGTCGGAAGCCCCGGCGCGGTGCGCGCGGTCGGGAGCGCGAACGGGAAGAACCGGATCGCCATCATTATCCCGTGTCACCGGGTAGTCAACAAGAGCGGTGAGCTCGGCGGTTACGGCGGCGGTCTCTGGCGGAAGCGGCGCCTGCTCGATCTCGAGCGGGGATCGGCGGGGGCGTGAATCGAGAATCTCCGCTCGGCAAATGGATCTGGCTGCTGCCGCTCGCGTACGCGTCCCACGTGATGGAGGAGGCGTACGGCGGGCATGGCCTTATCGGATGGATGAACGAGCGGGGAGGCATCCATCTCTCGATGGCGGCCTTCTTCGGCGTCAACCTCGTCGGCCTTGCGATCATCGCCGTCGCGACGTGGGGCGCGCGGATGCACCGGCTGTGGCAGTGGCCGCTCGCGAGCGCCGGAACCATTCTCTTCATGAACGGCCTGAGCCATGTCGCCGCGAGCATCGCGGTGCGGCAGTACGTCTCGGGCATGTGGACGGGGATCGTGCTCTACATCCCGCTGGGCGCGGTCCTGCTGGTGCGCGTGCAGCGCCTCGTGAGACCGTGGGTATTCCGGGCAGCGGTCACCGTCGGATTCGTCATTCACGCCGCCGTGCTGTGGATCGTCGTATTCGGCGCGCCGTGGTTCTAGAATCGGGTTGATGCATCGCGGCGCGCAGCGCAGGAAGGAATCGGGGCATGAAGCCGGTAAAGGGAATGAAGAAGCTCGAAGCGGCGTTCGCCCGTCACGGCTTCGACGATTTCAAGTGGATCGATCCGGCGGAGATCGTCGTCGCGCATTGGGTGCGCATGAAGTGCATGTACGGCTGCGGGTCGTACGGGAGGCTCGCCTGCTGTCCGCCCAACGTTCCGTCCGTCGCGGAATGCCGAAAATTCCTCGACGAATACCGCGCCGTCGCGGTCTTTCATTTCCAGAAGAAGGTCAAGAAGCCGGAAGACCGGAGACCGTGGGGGATCAAGATCAACGCGTCTCTTCTCAAGCTCGAGCGCGAGGTGTTTCTCGCGGGTCACCAGAAGGCGTTTCTGCTGCCCATGGATACGTGCCATCTTTGCCGCGACTGTGCCGTCGAGAGGGACGAATGCAAGCAGCCGAAACTGGCCCGCCCCGCGCCCGAGGCGCTCGCCGTGGACGTGTTCTCGACCGTGAAGAAGTGCGGCTACCCAATCGAGGTTCTCGACGACTATTCGCGTACGATGAACCGCTACGCGTTCTTGCTGATCGATTAGATCCGCGCGATGAGGCGCAGCTCGGCCTGCGGCTTGAATCCCTCGTCTCCGAGCGTTCGGAAGAATCCGCCCGCGGCCGCGCTCAGGTAGAGATGCCTGCGCAGCGGGTATTCCGCCGAGATCTCCGAGTAGGCGTCCATGTCGTAATATCCCGAGGGCCTCGATAGCCATTCGTACGATCGCCCCTGAATCTGCGCCCTGAGCGAGACTTCCCGGACCTGTTTCATGACCGAGGCGTCGAGGCAGTAGAATTCGATGAAATCGGATTTCATGATCTGCACGCCGCCGTCCGCGGCGAATCCGAAAAACGGCGGCGTCAGAACGTACGCGTTCGCCGTCCACCCGGATCGAACGCCCGCCATCGAGGAGAGCGCCCCGCGAACTCCCCATCCGCCGCGCGAGAAGGAACCGGAGAATCTGAAGTCGCGGTAGGTCGAAGGCGGCTGTTCCGAGTAAAGCCCCCAGTAGGGGAGGTTCCGGCCCTTGTCGAGCTGATAGAGCTGGTCGAAGGGATTCCGCCACTGCGACGCCGTGAGGCTCAGGCTCCCCCGGTCGCCGCGCCAGGACAGCGTCGCGCCGGCGCGCGCGGTCACCTCGAACTCGAAATCGTACGCCGCGTACGTTTCGAGCCAGACGTTTTTCGATACCATGACATTGACGCCGGCAGGCGCTTCCCGCTGTTCGACGCCGTAATATGCCGCCTGTTGATAGCCCGCGGAGATCCGGACGCGATCGGTTGCATATTTCGCGTACGCCGAGGCGAGGAGGTCGTCCGAGGTCTCGTGACCGTCCCAGACGTCAACGAGCCTGCCGGTCGCCGCTCCGGCCGTTACGCCGCCGATCTCGTACGCGACGGACGCTCCGTCGATGACGGGAGAGCTCGAGTAGCTCATCTCGGGGATAAATCTGCCGAGCCGCGCGCCGAGCCCGCGGGCGAGCAGGCCGTCGGTCTCGATGGAGCCCGTATGAACTATGTTTCTGTTCGCGAACGCGCTCTCGAGCACGTGCTTCTCGGTGCGCGCGAAGTGCAGCCAGTGGTGGCTGCGATATTTCAGCACGAGCCGGTCGGCGAGCGCCGAGACCTGGAACGAGCCGGTGAGGCGCACGCCGCTGTAGACCGTCGCCGCCGACGAGGAGCCGACGTACGCGTAGCGCGCGTTGACGTATCCTTTGGCCTTGAGCCCGGCGCCTCCCGGCGCCGCGGCAGAATCGGGGGCGAGAGCGGCCGCCGGAGCCGATCGTGAGAAGAATGGGATCGCGGCGAACATGAGCAGAAGCAATGCCGCCGTGGGGCCTGCGCGCGCACGGGCCCTGTGCGATCCCGGGGCGTTAGTCATCGTCGCCTTCCGGAAAGCCCCCGGGATGGCAGTCGAGGCAGCGGCCGCCGTTGTCGTTCGCATGCCCCGCGTGGCACGCGTGGCACGTGTACTCGGCGTAGTTCTGCGCATTCCCGTGGCACGTGCCGCACGCGATGCCCGCGTGCTTCCCCGTCTGCACGTTGAACCAGAAGGGGCTGTGGGCATAGGACCACGAGTCCTGCAGGTGGCATTCCTGGCAATTCGTTCCCGCGCCATAGGCCGCGTGCGGGAACGGGGAACCGCGGTAATCGGCCTCGTGGCAGCTCGCGCACTGGGTCGGCCGCGGCACGATCTTGAACGACTGCAGATCGCGGTGGCAGTCGCCGCACTCGAGCGCGAGATGGGCGCCCATGAGCGGGAATCCCGTCATGTTGTGATTGAATCGCGTGACGTTCCAGACGGATGAGCGATGGCACGAGTAGCAGTCGGTGCCGAGCGAGCCTTTGTGAAAATCCTCATGGCAGCTCGTGCAGTTTCTGTCCGCCTTTTCGAATCGTTTCCCTTCGTGGCACCTCACGCAGGAAACGTCCTGATGAATCGCGAACATATCCTTCGCCGGATGCTTGAATTTCACCTGCGCGAAGGGCATGCCCGGCGTATGGCAGTCCTCGCATTTCATTTTCAATTTCTCGCCGTGCGGCGAGCGGTGGCAGCTCGCGCAGCTCGGACTCGGCTCCCCCTCGCCGTGACAGGCGTCGCATGCGATCTCGCGATGGCGGCCGAGCAGGGGGAAGCCCGTGTTCGCGTGCTCGTCGAGAAATCCGGCGTCCGCCGTGTCGAGCGGCTGCGCGGCGCCGGGTGCGCCGCCCGCGGGCCGCTTGACCTGCGGCGGCCCGCATGTCTCGAGCAGCACGGCCATGACGAGCGCGGCCGCCGCGAGAAAGACGAAGAGGCTCGCGCGACGATCGAATCCCCGCCAAATCGGCGTCAGTCTCCGCATTCTCCACCTGCCCATTTTGCGTCGTGACATTCGTAGCACGACGGCTGCCCGGTCGTCCCGCCCCTGAGGTCGCCGCCGTGGCATTGTGCGCAGTTCGTGAAGGGCTGGCAGTAGCCCGGCGCGTGAAGATGGCCGTCGAAGTTGACCGTGTGCGGGATCGTTTCGCACGTCGCTTCGTTCCAATGATCCGCATGGCACTTTGTGCAGGATGGCTGTCCGGCGGATCCGCCCTGAAGGCTGTCGCCGTGGCACGCGGAGCAGTTCAGGAACGGCTGGCAATAGCCGCTCGCATGATACGTCCCGTCGATATTCACATTATGGGCCGATCCCGAGGGAATGCCCGGGCCCGGTTGCCCGGCGCGAAGCGGATTATCCGGCTCCCAGCAGCCTGCCAACGCGAGCGCGAGAAGAAGTGCACCTATGACGAAAAGCGCTTCCCTAGTCATAATCATTATGAGTATGCGCGGCATTCCTGACTAATACAAGCAGATCGAGTTAAAGTCAAGGCGGCATGTCGGCGAGCCGCCTTGATGCAATGCGTTGATTCTTGGTAGAATGACGGCAATCTCGAGAGGGGCGAACAATGCTGTTTATGGTCATCGAGCGTTTTCGGCCGGGGCAGGCTCCGGCGATCCTCGGGTGGCGTTCACGGCTTCCGGCGTGGTACACTGCGTTCCGGTCACGGCAGCTGTGAGGATGTTCGAATAAACGGGAGGCACCGGTGAAAATCGTCGTTCTGGGAGCAGGTATGGTCGGGAGCGCCATCGCGAAGGATCTGGCGCTCGATTCGGAATTCAGCGTGACGGCCGCCGATATCGACCGGCGGCATCTGGCGCGGCTCGAAGGGGAATCGCCCGTCAAAGGTGTTCAGGCGGATCTGCGGGAGCGGGAGCGCGTCGCCGCGATCGTGGCCGAGCATGATTTCGTCGTCAGCGCCGTTCCCGGCTTCAT
Organism: Candidatus Krumholzibacteriota bacterium; assembly: GCA_041309565.1. Classification (GTDB taxonomy): domain Bacteria; phylum Krumholzibacteriota; class Krumholzibacteriia; order Krumholzibacteriales; family Krumholzibacteriaceae; genus SSS58A. Next base: position 1,212 of record JBFYZJ010000141.1, on the reverse strand, counting down.
GGGATTCGAGACGCTCCGCACCATCATAGAGGCGGGAAAGAACGTCGTCGACATCTCCTTCTTCGGCGAGGATCCCTTCCTGCTCGACGAAGCGGCGAAGTCCAAGGGGGTCACCGCGGTCGTGGACTGCGGCGTGGCGCCCGGCCTCTGCAATATCATGGCCGGATACGTGAGCTCGCGGCTCGACGCGACCGACCGCTACGTGTGCTACGTGGGCGGATTGCCCATCGTGCGCCAGTGGCCCTTCGAGTACAAGGCGGTCTTCTCGCCCCTCGACGTGCTCGAGGAGTATACGCGCCCCGCGCGCTTCGTCGAGTACGGCCGCGAGATCGTTCTCCCCGCGCTTTCCGAGGTCGAGCTGATCGATTTCCCCGGCGTCGGCACGCTCGAGGCCTTCAACACGGACGGCCTCCGCAGCCTCATCAAGACGATGAAGATCACGTTCATGCGCGAGAAGACGATGCGCTATCCCGGACACGCCGAGCTCCTGCGCATCTTCAGAGAGAGCGGGTTCTTCGGCACCGAGCCGGTCGAGATCGAAGGAAAAGCGGTGCGGCCGATCGCGCTCACGTCGAAGCTGCTCTTCGACCAGTGGCGGCTCGGCGAGGGGGAGAAGGATTTCACGGTGATGCAGGTGATCGTCGAGGGGCGGAAGGCAGGCGCGCAGCTCCGGTACACGTACAATCTGCTCGATCGATACGACGAGAAGACACGCACGACGTCGATGGCGCGCACGACGGGCTACACGTGCTCGATCGTCGCGCGGCAGGTGATACGGCGGCTCTTCTCGAAGAAGGGAATCTGTCCTCCCGAGTACGTCGGCATGACGAACGGGTGCTGGGAGAATCTGATGGCCGAGTACGCGAGGCGCGACATCGCGGTCACGGAATCTATCGCGCGATGAGGTGCGGCGAGAGGCGCCGGGCCGGGCACGGCAACCACCATTCGAACGGAGGAGACCGATGGGCATTCTCTGGGAGATCGTTCAGACGGGACTGATGTACGGGCAGAAACGTAAATCGGATACGGTCGAAGATCGCGTCAAATTCCTCGAGGACCAGCTCGCGGCGACGCAGAACACGATCCGGAATCTCGTCAAGAAGCTCGAGGAGATCAACAAGGCCGATTTCGACGGCGACGGCAAGATCGGTTAGGACGCGCTCCACGCCCGCAACCTCTTCCCGGCGGAGGAGAAACGACATGGACCGGTAC
>JBFYZJ010000140.1:0-17029 GCA_041309565.1 Candidatus Krumholzibacteriota bacterium | reverse complement strand
GTACGACGAACCGGTCACCGCCGCGACCGCGGCGGTGGCGGCCAACTATGTGCTCGTCCCGGCCGCCAATCCCGATCTCACGTTCTCCCCCTCGTCCGTCGACCTGCCCGACGGCAGAACGGCGGGGCTCCGGTTCGTCGCGAGCCTCGGCTCCGGAGCCGTGTATACGGTACGCGTGTCGAATGTGGCGGATCCCGCGGGGAACGTGATAGCCCCGGGAAGCGAGAAGACCTTCGTCTGCCCGTCGATCCCGTCCGACTCGGGAGACATAGGGCTCTTCGTCGATGCGGGCCATTCCGATGTCACCGTCGATTACGCGAGCGGGTCCGGTCTGTTCAACGTGTACGTGTGGAGTCATCCGGGAATCGCCGGCATGGCGGCCGCCGAGTTCAGCGTCGCCTTCCCGAGCAACGTCATATTCTCCGGCTACGCGATGAATCCCCTTGTAGCCGTATCCCTCGGAGACATCACTCAAGACCTGAGCGTCGCCTACTCCGAGTGTCAGCACGAATGGACTTGGATTCTGAAGGCGGATTGCTATCTCATGAATGACGATAAGACGGTGATCGGCTTCGCGCCCGACCAGATATTTGCCAACTGCAGCGAGGGATACCCGATCGAGCCGGCGAACGTCCTGGGCAGGATCTACTGCAACGGCGGCGTCGCGACGCTCCTCCAGGAGTTCGCCGCCTCATGCGTCGGCGGAGCGGTCGAGGTCACGTGGCGTTTGAGCCAGATTGACGAGGGGATTCGATTCGCAGTCCTGCGCAAGGAAGCGGGGGCCGCCGCATATGACGCCCCTTCCGATGAGATAGAGGCGAACGGGCTCTCGTTCGTCCACCGCGACGAGAGCGCCGAGCCGGGTAAGGCCTATCGCTACCGCGTTGAGTACGTGGACGGCTCGGGAGTCCACAGCCTGTTCGAGACCGATCTTGTCGCGGTGCCGGCGCTCCCGCTCACGCTCCGCCAAAACAGCCCGAACCCGTTCAATCCGTCGACGACGATTTCGTACTACCTGCCTGCGAGCATGCGGGTGCGGCTCGACGTTTATGACGTGGCGGGCCGGCTCGTCGCCCGTCTCGCGGACGAGGAGCAGTCGCCCGGCGAGAAGGCCGTGCAGTGGGACGGCCGCAATATGCGCGGGGAGCGGGTGAGCTCGGGCGTGTACTACTACCGTCTCCAGGCAGGGAAGGAGCTCATCTCCCGCACAATGGTTCTCTTGAAATAGCGGGAGGAACCATCACGCGATCAGTTATGAATGTACGAGCCTATCCGCAATGCAGTGGGGCCGAATGCCCGGATGAGCCATGAGGCGAAGATCAGAAGAGCGAGATAGAGCAATACGACCACCGCAACCTCGCCGCCGCGCTCCGGGCGTTTCTTCCGAAGGATGAGCCGCATGGGAAATCTCACCGCGGTCGAGACGAACCGCGGAAGGGGGAACATGAACGGCGTCCGGGCCGCGTAGGCTTCGTATTCCTCTCCCCGCTCGCGACGCATTTCAATTTCTTCGACGAGCGCCACGCCGACGATGATCATGGTGGAAACGAGCCACGGCAGGCTGTCGGGAATTCCCCAACCGATCTGAAAATGCGCGCCCTCGTTGTGATTCAGCATGAACACGAGCATTCCATAGCTCCAGACGATCCAGCCGAGGTATTGCGGGTGCCGGCTGAAACGGTAGACCCAAAGCCGCGCGGTCCCTTCGTGAAGCCATCTGGCGCGGAACCACGCGACCACGGCGAGAACGAACAGGAAAAGCCCGGCACCCATGATGAGATAGGGGAGAATCGGGCGCAGATCGAGACGGAGCAGAAATCCAAGATACATGAGCCCGATAGCGGGAAGAAAGGCCACTTCTCCCAGGCCGAAGAGCTCGAATTCCGGATCGCCCGTGATCCCGTAGGCACCGTCGAGGAGCGGCATCCAGAGGAGGCGCAGGAGGCCGAGCCCGGCCAGGAAGAACATCTGCACGGCGAAATGGCCGAAGACCGGCAGGAAGAACAGCGCCGCTCCCGCGAGGGCCAGCCGGCGTCGTTCGGCGACCAGACCGATCACGATCAGCGCGAGCACGGCGGCGAGGCAGGCGTATCCGATCGGACGAAGGAAGCGCGCTTGAATATATAGCTCGGACGGCGTCTCGTGCGGGCCGGACCATATGCCCTGCGGGAAGAGCTTGTCGCCGAATGCGAGCTGCAGGGCGCGGTTCAGAAGCAGCGGGAGCTCCACCGAGCCGAACGTGAGGGCCAAGGCGAACACGATCGCCACGAGCGTGAGAGCAATATTGTTTCTCGCGCCGGTTTTCATTCAATCAGGCTTTCGGATCCGAGGCCTCACCATGGCCGCCGCCCAACGACGCCATGGGAATCTATATCTCCTTTATGAGATCGAGAAACTTCTTGTACGGGATCGCGATCAGGCTCTCCGCCTGCGAGGCACCGTTCGAGAGACTGATCATCGACACCTTCGCCGCGGTTTCCTCGTCCGGCGCCTCATAGATATCGATGAAGTCGTACTTCCCGAGGAGCGCGTAGTGCGTGAGGAACTTCACCTCGGGGCACTTGGCCTTCACCTGATCGAGCCAGGCCCTTCCGAGCTTCGCCCGGTCGTCCATGCGCCGGGAGACGTCGGGAGAGAGCTTCGTGAGGAGAATGTACGTCTGCATACGATCACCGCCTTTCAACGGCATCACCGCTTCCCCCGTTGATCGTCGCGTCCGATCCGGATGGTGACCATACCTCGACGCGAATTTCGAACCGCTCGACAGATCTATCTTAAGAGCGCCATCTTCCTCGTTTCCACAAAGCTCCCCGCCGTGAGCCGGTAGAAATAGATCCCGCTCGAAACGGCGCGGCCGTTCGAGTCGCGGCCGTCCCATGTCTCTTCGTAGCGCCCGGCGCTCCGATCCTCATCCGCGAGGGCGCGCACGAGGCGTCCCGCCGCGTCGTAGATCCTCAGCGACACATGCCCCGGCGCCGAGAGCCCGAAGGCGACGCGCGTCGTCGGATTGAACGGATTCGGGTAATTCTGGGCGAGGTAGCTTGCCTCAGGGGCCTTCGGCGCATCGGTCCCCGTTATGCCATCGGGCGCCAGCAGCGCGAAGCCGCTCTCGTTCCCGTGCCGGTCGACCGCCGACACCTTGTAAAAATATCCGCCGTCCCAACTCCAGCCCGCGTCGAAGTACCCGGCATCAGTCGGCGTGCCGATTCGATTTCCCGCGGAAGGCACGAAATCAGCCGATGTGCCGCGGTACACCGAATAGTGCCAGAGATCGGCTTCTCCCCGTTCGTTCCAAGCGAGTTCGAGCCCCTCGGGCTCGAAGCTCTGCTCGGCCGCGAGGCCTTCCGGTGTGCCGGGGGCGAGGTTGTCCACGGAGTGGCCGCTGTCCGGATCCGACGCGACATGAGCGGCCGGCACCGTCGTATGGGCGGTCACCACGTACGTTTCCAGGGCGTCGCCGGCGCTCGTCGAGTCGGTCTTCGTGGGAACCGTGAAATCGTAGTGCTCCTCCTGCATGGCGGCGTGGAAGCCGAGCGACTCCCACGTCCCGGGAGGGAGGCCCAGCGCGGTCGCGGCGGCCCCGGACAAGCGCAGCCCGCGCGCGCTCTCGGGAGCGGCGAAGAACGATTCAACCGCGCGAGATTCGAGGGACGTCATTTCTCCGGCGGGAGGAAGCACGCCAGGCGATGCGCCGCTCGAAACCAGCCGCCAGACGTTGTAGCCCGTGATCGGATAGGTGCCCGCGTAGAACCCGTCCCATTCGGATCGCGCGACATGCAGCCTCACCCAGCCGCCTTCGTCCGCGGGGACGTCCGCGACGTCCTCGATCGTCGGCCAGCTTCCGCCCGGGAAGCCCGGCGGCTTCACCCGCTGGGCGTAGACTTCGTACGTGCTCTCGCTGCGGTAATCCTGCCACGCCGCGATCGCGCCTCCCGCGCCGTCCGAGGCGATCGCGGGATGCATCTGATCCTCGGCGGCCGCGCACAGGGGAACCCCGTCCGCGATCCACTGAACGGCGCCCGCGGCGCCCACTCGCTGAACGTAGATATCGGCGTTGCCGCCGCGGTAGTCGTACCAGCCGACGATGGCGCCCCCCGCGCCGTCGGAGGCGATCATCGGCTTGAGCTGGTTGGCGGCGGCGGTGCAGAGAGCGACGCCGTCGGCGGTCCACTGCACGGCGCCCGGATTATCGAGCCGCTGGGCATAGACGTTCGTGCCCGCGACACGGTCATCCTCCCAGGCGATGACCGCCCCGCCCGCGCCGTCGGAGACGATCACCGGATCCGATTGGCCGTTGGCCGCCATGCAGACGGCGACGCCGTCGCCGGTCCATTGAATGTCGCCCATGGTGTTCACCCGCTGGGCATAGATGTTGTCATCCCCGCCCCCGGCCCGGAGGTCATACCACGTGACGATCGCTCCGCCTGAGCCGTCCGAATCGATTTCGGGGTAATACTGGTTGCCGAAGGCCGCGCAGAGGGCGATCCCATCACCGGTCCACTTGATGTTTCCATCATTGTCCACCCGCTGGGCGTAAATATCGTAGTAAACGCCGCCCCGTCGATCCATCCAGGCGATGACGGCTCCGCCCGCGCCGTCTGAGACGATCACGGGGCGCTGCTGATCGTTGGCGGCCGCGCAAATGGCGATCCCGTTCGCGGTCCACTTGATCGTGCCCTTGTAATCCACCAGCTGGACATAGACGTCGTAATTGGCTCCGCCGCGGCGATCATACCAGGTGATGATGCCCCCTCCGGCTCCGTCGGAGACGATTGTCGGATAGAGCTGATTGTCCGCGGCCGTGCAGATGGCGACGCCGTCGGCCGTCCACCGGGTCGCTCCCGATGCGTCCACCCGCTGGGCGTAGATATCGTAGGTCGTCTTGTCGCGATAATCGTGCCACGTGACGATGGCGCCGCCCGCGCCGTCAGAAACGAGCCGGGGATAGAGTTGATAGCCACCCACCGTACAGACGGCGACCCCGCCGGAGGTCCAGAGGGGTGTTCCGAAGGCATCCACGCGCTGCGCGTAGATGTCGGTGTAGCCCCCGCCATCGTCCTTGAACCAGGCGATGATGGCTCCTCCCGCTCCGTCCGGGATGATCATCGGTTCGGAGGAACCGTAGTTTTCGCCGATATAAATGCCGTCCCCCGTCCAATAGGCGGCCGCGGGAGCGGCGCCGAGCGTGATGATCGCGCACGCGCACATGAGACACGCCGCTGCAAAGGATTTCACGTGAGCACCTCCTGGCACCTCAGAATCGGCTCCCCGATTCTGGAATAGTCCCGTCGAGAAACGGCAACATCCCGCTCTCCCTCGGGACGACGTCCCCTCCTGGTTTGTGTCTATGCGATGGAACCCTTCAATTATATCACAATCGGGGGCGAAGGTTGAGGGGGAATGAGGGCGCGGCGCCCGGTTTTTCGTCCGTCCCGTGGGACCGTTCGCCCCCCTTTTTCGACCGAATCCTGTCAAATGCTTGCCCGCGGCGCCCGAATCCATAAGATTCACCCGATACACGGCACATTACTCCGCATGAACAATAGAGGAAGGAACGTATGAAATTCTTTCTTGGAATGGATGTCGGAACGGTGAGCGCGAAGTGGGCGCTCGTGGGAGCTCGGGACGCGATCGAGGCGCTGGCGGCGAAACAGGGGAGCCCCGTCGCCGAGGTCTATCCGTTTCCCGATGATCCGGCGAAGGTAATTGCCGTATCGAGCTACCGCCGCATCCAGGGGCGCCCGCTCGAGGCGTCGGCGAAGCTCCTGAACGAGCTCTTCGAGCACGTGAGCGTCGACGATATCGGCGGCGCCATCGTCACCGGCTCGGCGGCGAAGCTCGTCGGCACGGCCCTCGGCCTCCCGGTGGAGAACGAGTTCAAGGCCGCGGCGATCGGCGTCGGCACGCTCCACCGCGACGTCGTCAATATCTTCGAGATGGGCGGCGAGAACTCCAAGTTCATCCACCTATCGAACGACAACGGCCGGATCGGCATCGTCGATTACGAGACGAACGGCGACTGCGCCGCCGGCACCGGCTCATTCATGGACCAGCAGTCGACGCGGCTCCGCTACCAGATCGAGGACGTCGGCGACCTCGTGCTCGCCGCCGAGCGCACGCCGAAGATCGCGGGGCGCTGCAGCGTGTTCGCCAAGTCCGACATGATCCACGCGCAGCAGAAGGGCTACAAACCGGACGAGGTGCTCAAGGGGCTCTGCGAATCGGTCGCCCGCAACTTCAAGAGCAACATCGCGCGCGGGAAGTCCGTGCACGGGAAGACCGCCTTCATCGGCGGCGTGGCGCTCAACAAGGGCGTGGCGGGATCGCTCAGGCACGTCTTCGAGCTCGAGGAGAAGGATTTCTTCGTGCCGAAAGAGGGCGTGCACGCGGCCGCGATCGGCGCCGCCATCGTCTCCGGAGGGGGCGACGGGGCCGCATCGTCGCTCGACATCGCCGTGCTGAAGGAGCGCCTCTCGCACTTCACGTCGCAGGCTGCCTCGGAGTTTCCGTCCCTCAAGCGCCTCACGCGCGACCGCGTGCTCTTCCTCCGCGACCGCGTCGACAAATACAACTTCGACGGGCGGAATCTCCCCGTCGACGCCTACCTCGGCATCGACATCGGCTCGGTGAGCACGAACCTCACGCTCATCGACGACGACGGCGCCGTCATCAAGGAGATTTACCTGCGCACGCAGGCGCGGCCGATCGAGATCGTGCATCAGGGGCTGCAGGAGATCGAGCGGGAGGTCGGCGCCAAGGTGCGGATCCGCGGCGTCGGCACGACCGGCTCGGGGCGCGAACTCATCGGCGAGCTCATCGGCGCCGACACGATCGTCGACGAGATCACGGCGCACAAGACCGGCGCCGCGTTCATCGGCGACACGATGATCGGGAAAAAGGTCGACACGATCTTCGAAATCGGCGGTCAGGACGCTAAGTTCATCAGCATCTTGGACGGGATCGTCGTCGACTTCACGATGAACGAGGCGTGCGCGGCGGGGACCGGCTCCTTCCTCGAGGAGCAGGCCGAGAAGCTCGACGTGAGCATCTACAACGAGTTCGCCGATCTCGCCTTCTCGAGCGAGCGGCCGCTCCGGCTCGGCGAGCGCTGCACCGTCTACATGGAGCAGGACGTCTCGGCCTACATGAAGAAGGGCGCGGCGAAGAACGACATCATAGCGGGGCTCGCGTACTCGGTCGTTCAAAACTATCTCAACCGCGTCGTCCGCGGGCGCAAGATCGGATCGGTCATCTTCTTTCAGGGAGGCACCGCCTACAACGACGCCGTCGCGGCGGCGTTCAGCGAGGTGCTCGGCAAGGAGGTCATCGTCCCGCCGTACAACGGCGTCATCGGCGCGATCGGCGCCTCGCTCCTCGTCCGCGAGAAGGTGCAGGCGCTCGGGACCGATTCGACCTTCCGCGGATACGATCTCACCGCCATCGACTACAAGCTCCGCGAGTTCACCTGCCAGGGCTGCACGAACTACTGCGACATCCAGGAGTTCAACGTCGTGGGGAACAAGACGTACTGGGGCGACAAGTGCAGCGACCGCTACCGCAAGCGGGCCAAGGTGCCGCGCAAACCGACGATTCCGAATCTCATGGCGCTCTATAACGATCTCCTCGAGCGCGATTGGATTCCGCTCGTGGAGAAGGAGCTCGGCCGCGCGATCGACACGTCGGCGCCGGCCGGGAGCGCCGCGAAGCCGCGCATCGGCATCGCCCGCTCGATGTACTTCTACGACCGGTATCCCTTCTGGGGCACCTACCTGCGCGCGCTCGGCGCCGAGGTCGTGCTGAGCCCCAAGACGAACAAGAAGATCGCGCACCAGGGGATCGAGGCGGCCGTCGCCGAGCCGTGCTTCCCGATCCAGGTCGCGCACGGCCATATTCTCGCGCTCCTCGAGGAGGGGGTGGACGGCATCCTCACGCCGAACGTCGTCGACGGCGAGACCGATGCGCCCGAGGTGAAGTCGTACATGTGCCCGTGGGGGCAAACGCTCGCTTTCGTGCTCAAGCAGGCGCCGATGCTTGACGGCAAGGAGGCGCTCACGATGGCCCCGCTCGTGCATTTCCGGCAGGGGGAGAATTTCGTCGAGAAGGAGCTCTGGGAATACGGGAAAGGCTTCGGCGTGAGCCGCGGGCGGCATCGCCTCGCGGTCAAGGCCGGCTACGCCGCGCAGAAGATGTTCCGCGGCGAGTGCGAGGCCGCGGGACGCGAAGCGCTCGACATGCTCGAGAAGTCGGGGGAGGCGGGGGTCATCCTCGTCGGGCGTCCCTACAACGTCATCGACAAGGAAGCGAACCTCGACGTCCCGGGGAAACTGCGCGACTACTACGGCATGAACGTCATCCCGATCTTCTTCCTTCCGCTCGACGGGATCGGGATCCGCGACATCGTCGACAACATGTTCTGGAACTTCGGGCGCAAGATCCTCCAGACGGCGCGGCTCGCCGCCCAGAAGGAGAACCTGCACCTCATCTACATCACGAATTTCAAATGCGGGCCCGATTCGTACGTGAAGCACTACGCGTCGGGAGCCGCCGTCCGCCCGTATCTCACGCTCCAGTTCGACGGGCATTCGAACGACGCCGGTGTCATGACCCGCTGCGAGGCGTATCTCGACAGCAAAGGAGTTCTCAGATGGTGGAAGAAAAACGAGGGATCAAAGGCCGCACGGTCTACATCCCCCGCATGTCCGACGAAGGGGCACGAGCCTTCGCGGCGGCCTTCCGATATCTCGGCGTAGACGCGCACCCGTCTCCCGACGGCGACGAGCGGACGTACGAGATCGCGGGCCGGTACACGTCGGGGGACGAGTGTCTTCCCGAGCGCGTGACGATCGGCGACTTTCTCAAGGTGGCCGACCGGCCCGGCTTCGATCCGGCGAAGACCGCCTTCTTCATGCCCACGGCGAGCGGCCCGTGCCGGTTCGGCCAGTATTCGCCGTTCCTGAAGCAGGTGCTCCACGAGCTCGGCTACGACGATATCCTCGTCGTTTCTCCGTCGAGCGCGGACGGCTACGAGGGCCTCGGCGAGTACGCGGGCCCGATGCTGCGGCTCGGCTGGTGGGGGCTCGTCGGGAGCGACGCCCTGCGCAAGATGCTCCACATCTACCGCCCGCACGAGACGGAGCGGGGCGCGGCGGACAAGGCGTGCGACCGCGCGCTGAACATATTCTGCGACGCGCTCGCCGACTCCTCCGTGCCGATCGGCGCGAAAAAGATCGCCCAGCTCGCCGGCGCCCTCGAGAAAGGGCGGGATCTCTTCCGCGCGATCCCGGTCGACTTCGAACGCGACACGAAGCTCATCGGCGTCGTCGGCGAGATATTCTGCCGCCTGAGCACCTTCAGCAACGAGGACCTCATCAGGCGTCTCGAGACCTTCGGCGCGCAGGCGTGGCTTTCCGACATCGGCGAATGGGTGTGGTACACGAACTTCGAGCAGAAGAAAAATCTGAAAATGTACGGGCAGGGGGTCTCGCTCGACATGCTCAAGGTCCGGATCAAAGAACACGTCCAGCACTCGCACGAATCGAAGCTCCTCGCCCCGTTCCGCGAGGAGTTCGCCGGGCTCGAGGAGCCGCATGATGTGCGGGAAGTGCTCGAGCTCAGCGAGCCGTACCTGCCGTACCAGGGCGCCCTCGGCGAGATGGTGCTGAGCGTCGGCAAGGCGATCTACATGTACGAACGGGGCATCGACGGCGTCATCGACATCAGTCCGTTCACGTGCATGAACGGCATCATCTGCGAATCGATCTACCCGAAGGTGAGCCGCGAATGCGAGGGTATCCCCATCAGGACCTTCTACTTCGACGGCAGCCAGACCGATCTCGAGAACGATCTCGGGATATTCATGGAACTTGTGTCCAATTACAGCCGTAGAAAGACGAAGAAGCGCCTCCGGCGCCGGGCCGCGTGATAGTATGATGTGCGCGTCGTGACCGAACGCGACGGGCGGTCTGTCGCCGGTTCGCGCCGTTTCATTTCCGCTCGATTCATTCTCCCGAAGGAGGTTCGAGGATGCGCGTTCTCAAATCCCGCGCGGCGCTTCGCTTCGCCGCGCTCGCGATCTTCGTGCTCGCGTCGGCGGCTCTCGCGCCCGCGGGCGCGCGGAGCGCAGGCGAGACGAAAGCCGCTCCCGCGAAGTTCGACGTAACGGTCGAAACGCTCGGAAACGGCCTCAAGGTGATCCTCCTCGAGGATCATTCCGTCCCCGTCGTGAGCCGTTGGACGTTCTACCGCGCGGGGAGCCGCAACGAGCGCCCCGGCATCACGGGGATTTCCCATTACATCGAGCATATGATGTTCAACGGGGCCGCCAAATACGGGCCCAAGGAGTTCGACAAGTACCTCGAGTCGAACGGCGGCTACTCGAACGCGTGGACGAGCGAGGACATGACGGCGTACTACGAGGACTTCACGAGTTCCATCCTCGAGCTCTGCATCGACCTCGACAGCGACCGGATGCGCTCGCTCTCGTTCTTGCCCGATATCTGCCCGACGGAGCTCTCCGTCGTCCGCGAGGAGCGGCGCCTCCGCACCGACAACTCGGTCGACGGCGCGATGTACGAGGATCTCTTCGCGCTCGCCTACAAGGCGCACCCGTACGGCTGGCAGGTGATCGGGTGGATGTCCGATCTCGAGAGCATCACCCGCGAGGACGCGGTGAGCTACTGGAAGACCTACTACGCGCCGAACAACGCAGTGCTCATCATCGCCGGGGATTTCGAGACGAAGAAGGCGCTCGAGCTCGTGCATAAGTATTACGACAACATCCCGTCGCAGACGCCCCCGCCGCCGGTCCGCACGCGCGAGCCGGAGCAGCTCGGCGAGCGGCGGGCCGAGATGCACAAGCCGGCGGAGATGCCCGCGGTGCTCATCGGCTATCACATTCCCGACGTCAAATCGGCCGATATCTACGCGCTCGACGTTCTCCAGATGATCCTCACGGACGGCGAGAGCTCGCGCCTCTACAAGAAGCTCGTCCGCGACCTCGGCGCGGCGCTGTACGTGCAGGCGGGCGCGGACTGGCGCATCGATCCGTCGCTCTTCACGTTCGACGTCAAGATGAAGCCGGGGGAGAAGACCGCCGACGGCGAAAAGGCGGTCTACGACGAGCTCGCGGCGATCGCGGCGAACGGCGTGACCGCAAAGGAGCTCGATAAGGCCAAGAACCGCGTGCTCGCGAACTTCTACCGCAGCATCCAGACGGTGAACGGCAAGGCGAGCAAGATCGGGCGCTACGAGCTCCTCTTCGGCGATTTCAACGAGATCTACAACGTGCAGGACCGCTACCGGGCGGTCACGCTCGACGACGTGAAGCGCGTCGCCGGCGCGTATTTCGATCAGAAGAACCGGAGCGTTCTCACCCTGATTCCCGAGAACTGAGGCGGGGGACCGGCTTGAATCCGACGGACGCGAATAAAAGGAGATTGTCATGAGAAAGCTTCTCATCGCGGCGGTCGCGGCGGCGTTCGTTTTGAACGCTTCGCTCGCGCTCGCCGGCACGGGAGCGGTGAAGCTCCCGCCGTACAAGGAATCGAAGCTCGGAAACGGCCTGCGCGTGTTCGTCATGGAGACGACGGAAGTGCCGCTCGTCTCCGTGGCGCTCCTCGTCCCGAGCGGCTCGGCCGCCGACGGTCCCGGGGCCGAAGGCGTCGCGAATCTCACCGGCCGGCTCCTCTTGAAGGGCGCCGGGGGCATGAGCGCCGAGCAGATCGCCGACGCGATCGAAGAGGTCGGCGGCGACATGAACGTGAACACGACCCGCGACTACACGGTCGTATTCGCCAACTTCATGGCGAAGGATCTCCCGCGCGCCCTCGACATCATGAGCAAGGCCGTGCTGACCCCGGCCTTCCCCGTGGAGGAGCTCGCGCGCGAGCAGAGCCTCGTCGCCGCCGGGATCGCCGGCACGAAGGACAATCCGATTGCCTTCGCGAGCCGCGAGGCGGTCCGTGTGCTCGTCGGCGACCACCCGTACGCTCACCCGGTGGACGGGAGCGCGAAGAGCGTGGAAGCGTTGACCCGCGACGGCGTGCTCGCGTACTACCAGGCCAACTACGTTCCCGCCGGCGCCATCGTCGCCGTCGTCGGGAACGTGAAGAGCGCGCAGGCGTTCGATCTCGTCAAGGCGCGGTTCGGCTCGTGGAAGGGCGCGGCCCCGGCGCGCGAGATTCCGGCGCTCGAGCCGAAGAAACTCCCCGGGCGGCGCGTATTCGTCGTCGACAAGAAGGACGCCACCCAGTCGCAGATCAGGATCGGCAACGTCGCCGTGCCGCGGAACACGCCCGATTACTTCCCGCTCGTCGTCTCGAACACCGTTCTCGGCGGCGGATTCACCTCGCGCCTCATGAACGAGATCCGCGTCAACCGCGGCCTCTCGTACGGCGCCCGGAGCGGCGTCACGCACATGAAGCACGGCGGGACGTTCACCGTCATGACCTACACGAAGAACAAAACGATGCGCGAGGCGATCGACGTGTGCCTCAACGAGCTGAAGAAGCTCCGGGATGAGCGGATCGGCGACGAGGAGCTCACGAGCAACAAGAAGTATATCTCGGGGCTCTTCCCCTTCGATATCGAGACGAACAACGATCTCGCGGGCTGGCTCGTCGATCTCACCTACAACGGCGTGCCGCTCACCTTCATCGAGGAATATCAGGGCAAGGTCGCCGCGGTGACGCCGGACGACTGCATGCGCGTCGCCCGGGCGCACTACTGGCTCGACGACAATCTGCTATTCCTCATGACGAGCTACGACGAGACGAAGGACCAGCTGCAGGGGCTCGGGAACGTCGAGGTCGTGGGGATCGACAAGATCGAGTGACAACGCGGGTCCTGTCGGCGATTGCACCCCGCACGTGCTCGCGAGCACAGCTCGCTGCGCGCGTGCGGGGACCCCATCGCCGCCACCCGCTACGCGTGCTCATGCAAAGCCCCCACAGCCGCGCGCGACATTGAAAAATGTCTCGGATGAGAGTATAATATCTACGGTAATTCCTGACAGAATAGAGACGTTCATGGAAAGGAGCGTTCCATGAGGAAATTGCTTTTGATGTGCGCGCTCATCGTTACCGGCTCGCTGAGCGCCGATGCGCTGCCATCCAAGACCTATTTGGGGATCTATGCCGATGAGTCGCATACTATCCAGCGCGTCAATCCGCCCCTCTATTCCTCGTTCACGGTGATGTTCTGGGTCTTGCCGTCGGAGCATGGATTTCAGGGGATGATATACAGAGCGACGGCGTCCTCGAATGTCATCGTTCTTTCGTCCTACGCCAATCCCCAGCTGGCGGTTGCGCTCGGATGCATACCATTCGGCTGCAGCGGGCTGTGCGCGATACTGGGCGAAGGGTCGTGCCAGATAGATTGGTTCTGGACCCATACCCTGACATGCATGGTCGTGGATGCCCAGCCGGGCGTCATCGAGGCCGGTCCGATGTCGTGCGAAAGCGTTTTGATGGCGGCAAACTGTCAGCCCGGCTATCCGTTGGAGCCGGTCACCGTTCTCAACACGTTCGGTATCTACCAGGACGCCGTCATCGGTGTCGAGACGGACTCCTGGGGAGCAATCAAGAGCCTCTACCGGTAATCGATTATCGCGAAGTATTTTAGGTTGAAAGCCACCCTTTGGCTGTGCTATAATTCCTACCACGAAATATTTATAATTTGATTCGCACTATCAGGATGGTTTCATACGCAGCGGACAACTCGAGCAGGGGGGTGCTCATGAATCCACTGGCACTACGGGGACGGCTGCCGGCGGCGTCCGGATGCATCGTCTGCGCTCTGCTGATCTCGTTCGTGCTCGCGATCCCGTCGAGCGAAGCCGAGGCCCGGAACAACATCCGGTCGGCCTTCTTCGCGATCTACACGACGGCGGTCGGGAGCAAGCTCGATAATCTGCCGAGCAAGACTGCGCATTGCGGCGTCTGCCATTTCGATTTCAACGGATCCGGCCCGAAGAACTTCTACGGGAACGCAGTCGCGGCCGGCATCGCGGGAGGCATGACGGCAACGCAGGCGATCAACGCGATTCATAACTCGGACACCGACGGCGACGGCTCCACCAACGCCATCGAGATCACCGACAAAACGAACTATGTCAATACACCGACCTTTCCCGGCCTCAACTCGACGAACAAAACGAGCTGCGTCAATATTCCCCTCGCCGAGATCGAGCCGTATCTGACGCCGGTTGCCGGCGCGGACACGACCCCCCCGTCCGTGACGGTCGGCTCGCCGAACGGCGGCGAGGTGATCGCCGCGGCGGGCCTCTACACGATCAGCTACACGGCGACCGACGCGGGCGGCGTGGCGTCCGTGAGCTTCTACCTCTCGGATGACAACGGCGCGACCTATGAGCCGGTGGCCCTTTCCGTGGCGCCGGGCACGACCTATTCATGGTTCGTACCGAACCTTCCGGGCGCCGCGAACAAGATCAAGATCGTGGCGTGGGACATCGCCGGCAACATGGGCTTCGACGAGAGCAACGCCGGCTTCACGATCACCGCGCAGCCGCCGGGATACGTGCCGTCGACGCTGCGCGACCTGAAGATGTCCGGAACGCAGCCCCACATGGGCGCCATTCTCGACAATCCGACGACCACCTGCGTCACGTGTCACGGCAACTACGACTCGACGAACGAGATGTGGTTCAACCAGCGCGGAAGCCTCATGGGTCAGGCGGCGCGCGATCCGTTCTTCTACGCATGCATGACGGTCGCCGAGCAGGACGCTCCGTCGGTGGGGGACGTGTGCATCAGGTGCCATTCGCCGGGCGGATGGCAGGAGGGGCGCTCGGTCGACACGGACGGCGGGCTCCTCAACGAGAAAGACCGGCACGGCGTGCAGTGCGATTTCTGCCACCGCGCCGTCGATTTTAATTACGTGCCGGGCGTGAGCCCCGCGGAGGATGCGGTTGTGCTCGCCGCAATCTCGCCGCTTCCGCTCCAGTACGGGAACGGCCAGTTCATCAACGATCCGCTGCCGATCCGGCGCGGGCCGTACTCGGATCCGCTCGCGTCCCACGCGTTCGCCTATTCGCCGTTCCATAAATCGGCGGACCTCTGCGGCACGTGCCACGACGTGAGCAATCCGGCGTTCTCGAACGTCGGGCCCGGCGACTACGCGCCGAACTTGTTCGACGCCGAGCATCCCGACATGAACCTGCGGAACATGATGCCGGTGGAGCGCACGTACAGCGAATGGTCGCAGAGCGAGTACGCCGCGGGGGGCGTCTACGCCCCGCAGTTCGCGGGCGCCAAGATCGACGGCATCGTGTCGACCTGCCAGGATTGCCACATGCGCGACGTGGTCGCGTACGGATCCAACGTGGTCGGCACGCCGCTGCGGACCGATCTCGCCCTGCACGACCTCACCGGGGGCAACACCTTCGTGACCGATATCGTCGCCTCCTTCTTCCCGGGCGAGGTCGACGCGGCCCAGCTCGCCGCGGCCAAGGCCCGCGCGACCGACATGATCCAGCTCGCGGCGACGCTTGAGCTCACGCCGCAGACGTACGGCGTGGACGTCAAGGTGACGAACGAGACCGGGCACAAGCTGCCGTCGGGGTACCCCGAAGGCCGCCGGGTGTGGATCAACGTCAAGGCCTTCGACATCGGAGGATCGCTCGTGTTCGAATCGGGCGCCTACGATTTCGGGACGGCCGAGCTCGGCCACGACAGCCAGGCCAAGATCTACGAGGTGCACCCGGGGCTGTCTCCGTCGCTCGCGGCCGCCCTCGGCATGCCGGCGGGGCCGTCGTTCCACTTCGTGCTCAGCGACACGGTTTATACGGACAACCGTATCCCGCCGCGGGGATTCACGAACGCGGCGTTCGCGTCGATTCAATCCCCGCCGGTCCATTACGCGTACGCGGACGGGCAGTACTGGGACGTGACTCCCTACGAGCTCCCCGCGAACACGGATTCGGTGTGGGTGACGGTGTACTATCAGACGACGACCAAGGAGTACATCGAGTTCCTCCGCGACGCGAACACGACGAACAGCGCCGGGCAGGATCTCTACGACGCGTGGGTCGCGCAGGGCATGGCGCCTCCCGTCGCGATGGCGCAGGCCGGGGTGAAGGTCGACATCGCCACCGGCACCGACGGGCCGCCGCTCATCTACGCGCTCCAGCAGAACTACCCGAACCCGTTCAATCCCGTCACGAGCATCGCGTACTCGCTCGCGGCACGCGAGCAGGTGCGCATCGCGGTCTATGACGTGACCGGAGCGAAGGTGCGCACCCTCGTCGACAAGGTGCAGGAGCCGAGCCGCTATACGGTGGCGTGGGACGGGAAGAACGACGCGGGCAAACAGCTGACCTCGGGCGTGTACTTCATCCGCTACCAGGCGGGCGCGTACTCGTTCACGAAGAAGGCGGTGCTCCTGCGGTAGGGGCCCCCTCATCGACAGCGGCCAGGAGACGGATCTCCTCGGCCACACCATCGACGAAGGATCTCGGCGCGTAGCCGAGGTCCTTCGTCGTTTCGGAGCAGTCGTACCGCTTGTCCTCGCGGAGCCGCTCGATCTGCTCGCGGCGAATGACGGGGCGGGGGAGGATCTTCTCCAGCATCCCCGCGGCCGCTTCGGCGAGCCCGAGCGGAAACGGCACGATCAGGGCTTTTTTCCCGAGCTTCCCCGAGATGATGGCGACGATCTCCCGCAGCGAGTGGGCGGTCCCGCCCGGCACGTCGTAGCTTTTCCCGGCGCTCGCCGGCGTCTTGAGGGCGGCGACGATGCACGCGGCGAGGTCGTCCACGTGCACGGGCTGGAAGATCGATTTCCCGCCGCCGGGGAGCGGCACGATTCCGTATCTCGCCGCGAGCCCGATGAGCTTCGAGATGTTCCGATCCTCGGGAGTGCCGTAGATCATGGTCGGCCGGAGAATCGTGTACGGAACGCCCGATCGCTCGATCGCCCGTTCCGCCTCCTCGATCTCCCCGGCCCGGTCCCAGGTCGCGGAGTAAACCCGCGTCGAGCTCACGGCCACGAGCCGCTTCATCCCGCGGCATCCCTC
>JBFYZJ010000139.1:0-5858 GCA_041309565.1 Candidatus Krumholzibacteriota bacterium | reverse complement strand
CAGTCTTCGTCGGGCAGCCCGCCGTAGCCGACGCTGTTCACGGACGGATCCCCCTCGGGAACGCGCACGCCCGCCTCGACGGCGTCGAGAGCCGCGCCCCCGGCGGACAGAATCTTCCATGCGGCGTCGTTCGCCGGCATGCCGTGCTGCCACGTGGAGATGACGAGGGGCTTCTTCCCCGCCCCGGGGCCGGCGAGCGGCGCCGCCGAGAGCCCGGCCGGCGCGACGCCGGAGAAGAGCGAGCGGAGCGGCGCGATGCTGCCCGCCGCGCCGAGGGCCGCGGCGACCTTGAGAAAGCTGCGGCGTGATACGGTGGACATCGCCATACCTCCCGGTCAGGCGTTTAACGTTCCGCGAACGGCCCGGATCGATCGGAACGGGTGCACCCCTATCCGATCCGCTCCTTCGTGAGCTCGCGCTTGAGCGCGGCGATGGCCTTCGTCGGGTTGAGGCTCTTCGGACACGCTTCGACGCAGTTGAATATCGTATGGCACCGCCAGAGGCCGTGCTTGTCGTCGAGCGCCTCGAAATGCTCGCGCGCTCCCTCGTCACGGCTGTCCGCGACGAAGCGGTACGCCTTGAGGAAGGCGTGCGGCCCGAGGTACTTCTCGTCGGCCCAGTACGACGGGCATGAGGAGGTGCACGACCCGCAGAGGATGCACTCGTACAGGCCGTCGAGCTTCGCCCGGTCCGCCGGGCTCTGGAAACGCTCCTGATCGCTCGGCGGCGGCGTCTTTGTGATGAGGTACGGCTTCACGGCGAGGAGCTTCTCGACCATCGGATCGATGTCGACGGCGAGATCCTTGATGACGGGATAACCCTTGAGGGGCTCGACCGTCACGACGGAGCCCCCGAGCGCCATCACCTGCGTCTCGCACGCGAGGCGGTTCACCCCGTTGATCGTCATCGCGCAGGAGCCGCAGATGCCGCTCTTGCACGAGCGCCGGAAGGTGAGCGTGCCGTCGTGCTTCCACCTGATCTCGTTTAGGCAGTCGAGAACGCTCGTCCCCGGCATGACGTCGAGCTTGTACTCCTGCCAGTAATGCTCCTTCTCCCTGCCCCCCGTGCCGTAGCGCCTGACGCGGAAGGTGAAGTGTTTCGTTTCGTGTTCGTTGCCAGCCATCGTCCGTGGCCTCCTTTACCTAATATTTGCGCTCTTTCGGCTCGAATCGCGTGATGACGACCGGCCGGTAATCGAAGGTCACCCGGCCGTCCTTCTTCCACGCGAGCGTGTGCTTGAGCCAGTTCACGTCGTCGCGTTTCGGATGATCGGTGCGGCTGTGGGCGCCCCGGCTCTCCGTCCGGTTGAGCGCGCCCGCCACGATCACCTCGGCGACGTCGAGCATGCGGCCGAGCTCGATCGCCTCGGTGAGATCCATGTTGAAGGTCATGCTCTTGTCGTCGATTCGGATGCGTCCATACCGCTCGCGGAGGCCCCGCACCTCTTCGAGGAGCTTCTCGAGATTGCAGCCGTTCCTGAAGACGGCGCAGTTGGCGCTCATCGCGGCCTGCATCTCGGCCCTGATCTCCGCCGGTTTCTCGGTGCCGGCCGCGGAGAGGATTCCCTCGACCTCGGCGATCGCCTCTTTCGCCGCGTCCGCCGGGAGATCGGGGAGCGCCGGCTCCTCGCGGAGGAAGCGCACGATGCTCTTCCCGGCGCGGCGGCCGAAGAGCGAGGCCTCGAGGAGCGAGTTCGTCCCGAGGCGGTTCGCCCCGTGAACGCTCACGCAGGCGCACTCGCCGGCGGCGAAGAAGCCGACGACCGGCTTCGATTTGCCGTCCGCCAGCACGCGGCAGTCGTTGTCGGTGGGAATGCCCCCCATCGAGTAGTGCCCCGTCGGCTGGATGGGAATCGGATCCTTCACGCAGTCGATGTGCAGGAATTTCCACGCGAGCTCGTGGATTTGGGGCAACAGCGTCATGATCTTTTCTTTGCCGAGATGACGGAGGTCGCAGTAAACGTAGTTCTTGCCGCCGATGCCGCGCCCCTCGTCGATTTCCTTCTGGATCGCGCGCGAGGTGACGTCGCGGGGCGCGAGCTCCATCTTCTCGGGGGCGTATTTCTTCATGAAGCGCTCGCCGGCGTCGTTGATGAGGTAGCCTCCCTCGCCGCGCGCCGCCTCGCTCACGAGGATGCCGTGGATGTAGAGCCCCGTCGGGTGGAACTGCACGAACTCCATGTCCTCGAGCGGGAGCCCCGCCCGGAGCACCATCGCGGGCCCGTCCCCCGTGCTCGAGAGCGAGATCGAGGCGATCTTGTAGATGCGCGCGTGCCCGCCCGTGCCGAACATGACCGCCTTCCCGTGGAAGACGTGGATGCCGCCGTTGATGACGTCCCAGGCGACGACGCCGCGGCAGACGTTCTCGCGGACGATGAGGCCGAGCACGTAGAACTCGGGGTAGAACCGCACGCCGTTCTTCACACAGTTCTCGTAGAGCGTGTGGAGCAGCACGTGCCCCGTGCGGTCCGCCGCGTAGCAGGCGCGCAGGATCGGGCCGCCCTTGCCGAAATTCTTCGTATGGCCGCCGAACATTCGCTGCGCGATCCGTCCGTCTGCGGTGCGGGAAAACGGCGCCCCCATGTGCTCGAACTCGCGCACGACGATCGGCGCCTCCTTCACGAGGATCTCGATCGCGTCCTGGTCGCCGAGGTAGTCCGACCCCTTGACCGTGTCGAACATGTGCCATTCCCAGTGGTCCTCTTCCTCGTTGGCGAGCGAGGCGGCGATGCCCCCCTGCGCGGCGCCCGAATGCGAGCGCGTCGGGAAGACCTTGCTCACGACGGCGACGTCGTAGTCCTTCGAGGCCTCGACCGCCGCGCGCATCGCGGCGAGCCCGGCCCCGACGACGATGACGTCGTGACGGTGGATGTTGTGCACCGGCACCCCCGTCACGTCGTGAATGGTTTCGGGATCAAGCGTTGCCATATCTTAGAAACCTCCCTGGAACGGAAGTATGGTGAGAATGCCGAGCACGAGCGCGACGAGGGCGACGAGCGAAATCGCGCTGTAGAGGAATATCCGCGCCCATCCCCAATGGATGTAGTCCTCGAGAACGATCCAGAGCCCGTAGAGGCCGTGGAAGAGCGCGACGACGAGGAACGAGATATCGATCGTTTTCCACAGGGGGGTCGCAAGCCGCTCGGAGACCGCCGCGAAGGAGAGATCCTCCCTGAGGAGAAAATGGAGCAGCCACACGTGCGCGAACAGCACGACGGCGAGGTAAATGCCGCTCACCCGCTGGAAGAGCCACAGGACAGCGCCGCCCGACGTGACGTTTTCGCGTGACCTCATGACAGCCCACCTCCCCCGATTCTCGCGATCGCAGAGAGGAGCCCGCCCGTCCTCGTGAGCATCGCGTAGGCCACCATGCCCCACGAGACGAGCCAGAGGACCACCGCGACGCCGAAGACCTGCTTCTGCCGCTCGACCATGACCCCGATGTCGACGAGGGTCACCCGGAGCCCGTTCCACAGATGATAGAGAATGACGCCGACGAGCCCGATCTCGAGCGCCTTGGCGAGCGGATTGTTGAAGAACTCCATGATTCCGTCGAAGCTCTCCCGCCCGCCGATCAGGTGATGGATCACCCAGATATGGACGAGCAGGTAGAGAATGAGCGCGAGACCGGAGAGACGGTGGAGAATCCACGCCGCCGTCCCGAGGTGTATCCGGTACCTCTGAAGTGCCCTCATGATCCCTCCCCGTTAGAGGCCGCGGATCCCGCGGGATCCGCCTGCATGCCGATTGTGAAACACAAATCCGGTTCCCGGGACTATATCACCCGGCATCGGGAGCGTCAACGGGGAATGCGTGAAGCGCGGTGCGGCACAGTGGAGCGTGCGGATGTCGCAACAAGCTGATACAAAATGTGTTGACGCCTGTCGCGACGCCTTGATAGCGTGCGTCGTCAGATGCGTCGATGGTTTCGAACAGCTCGTTTCCCGGTCCTTCAATCCTGCAAGGAGGTTCGTATGTATCGTTCGAGATTGCTCGCGTCGCTCCTCGTGCTCTCCGCGCTCATGTTCTCGTGCTCCGGCGAGGACGGAGCGACCGGCCCGGCCGGCGCGAACGGCAACGCGAACGTGATGGTGTTCCACTACGGATCGAGAACGTCGGCGGGCTCGCTCTACTACACCTTCGCCGTCGACCAGGAGGTAATGGAGCAGAGCCTCGTTCTCGGATACTACAATCCGGAGGCGATCGGCGACACGACGACGTATTACCCCGTTCCAGGTCTCGGCCCCTATGCCAACTACCAGACGCGCTGCTATACGTACATTTCCGGCCACGATCCCGATCAGTACACCTACCAGCTCTTATTGATGAATCCGAACGGCGTCGGCTCCTATACAACCTCGACGGTGATATCGAGGCTCAGACTCATCGTTTGTCCCGCGTCGGTCATCAATTCGCGGGGATCCATCGATCTCACCGATTACAACGCGGTGCGGGAGTATCTGAACGTGAACGAGTGATCGCGCCGGAATTCGATTCATGAAAAAGGGAGAGCGGATCGAGTATCCGCTCTCCCTTTTCGTTTTTCGGCGGGCGCCGCGCCTATCGCGGCCAGAGCCACCCGAAGACGGCGGCCGAGACGAGCGCGTAGACGAGGCCGTCGATCGTCGACTTGAGCGTCGTGATCCACGACTTGCCGTACCAGATCGGCACCTGCCAGAGGGCGATCGAGAATCCGATGAAGGCGGTCGTCCCCGTGAAGCGGAAGACCTGCCGGAAGCCGGCGCCCTCGGGGAGCGCGCGCCCCGCGACGTATGCCGCGAATATTCCGACGACGAGAATGTACAGAAACCAGAATATCATGCTCTTCGCTACCGACGTCGAGGCGCCCCGCATGAGCGTCATCACGACGATGGGGCCCTTCTTGAACTTCTCCGCGAATTCGGGCGATTTCATCTCCTGCATGCTCGCGGCCCGCGGGGCCATGTAGTCCCCCGGCGGGATCGCGAAGCCGCGGAGCGCATCCAGCACCTCGCTCTCGCGCGGCAGCGTGCGGTAATCCTTCTTGTGCCACGGCAGCATCATGTGAATCGCCGAGCTCGCCGCGAACACGACGACCGCCGACAGCAGGATCGGCAGCCACAGAACGTCCAAACCGGTCATGACGACCTCCTTCGAAACGCGGCCGCGGAAGCGCGGATGCTCATTTCACCGGCGCCTCGGCCAGCGGCCCGACCACGGTGGTCCATTCGCGAATGCTCCAGCTCTTCACCAGACCGTTCTTCACGTACGGATCGGCCGCGACGAACCGCTCGGCGGCCGCGGGCGAATCCCCCTTGAAAAGAATGATCGCCCGGTCGGCGGGACCGGTGAGCGCGCCGCCCACGACGAGCTCGGCGCGCTCCACTGCGGCGCGCGCGAGCGCGAGATGCTCCGCGCGGAAGGCGCCGCGGCGCTCGAGATAATCATCGCTGAGTTCATAGAAAAGAAGATAGTGCATGGCTCCTCCTCATGAGTTTTCGGCCGGCCCCGTCATGCTCACCGGCCGGGGCCCATCACGCCGTCACCCACGTTCGAACGGCGACGAACAGCAGAAAGACGGCGAACAGGCGCTGCAGCTCGCGCGGGGGCAGCTTCAGCGCGAGATGGGCGCCGACATACGCGCCGA
The DNA here is from genome assembly GCA_041309565.1 of Candidatus Krumholzibacteriota bacterium. Taxonomy (GTDB): domain Bacteria; phylum Krumholzibacteriota; class Krumholzibacteriia; order Krumholzibacteriales; family Krumholzibacteriaceae; genus SSS58A. The sequence goes on along the minus strand of JBFYZJ010000139.1, from coordinate 233 downwards.
CGGTGAGCCCGAGCGCGATCCAGAGCGCGGCGTGAATGTCGAGCGATTCCTTGCGGTAGTATTGCCACGCGCCGAGTATGCCCACCGGCAGGAGGAGCGCGCCGAGGGATGTCCCCGTGGCCATCTGCGGCTTCATGTGCGCCACGAGCATCAGCGCGGGCACGATGATGATGCCGCCCCCGATGCCGAACATCCCCGCGAGAACGCCCGCGGCCAATCCGATCAAAATGAAT